>NZ_QPFS01000061.1:0-28113 GCF_010906995.1 Rhodopseudomonas sp. WA056
GGTCTGCGGCTATCTGATCGCCGCGACATTGCTGCCGGACGTTGCCGCCACCTTGCGCGGACTTTACGGCGCGCAGATTCCCGGCGAGCTGTCGCTGCGGCCAGAGTGGTGGCTCGCCGGCATCGCCATCAGCATCCTCGGCACGCTCGCCGCCGCCTCCGCGGCGCTGATCAAAGCAGCGCGGCTGCCGGTGCTGGCGGCGGCGCAACCCTATGCCTGGCAGCAAGCGCAGCATCGCTGGCTGATCGTGCAGGCGGCGGCCGCGCTCGCGGTGTTCGCGGCCGGCGCCGGCTTTCTGTGGTTCGGCGATTCGCTGCTGTCGGGTTTCGCGGTGCTGGCAGCGATCCTGCTCGGTGCCGCGCTCGGGTTGCCGGCGATCCTCGGACTGGTGCTCGCGCTCGGCGAAAAGCTGGCGCGCGGCCCGCTGACGACCTGGTTCTGGGCCGACAGCCGGCTGCAGCTTTCCGGCCTGTCGCTGGCGCTGATGGCGCTGCTGCTGGCGCTGGGGGTCAATGTCGGCGTCGGCACCATGGTCGAGAGTTTCAGCCGGACCTTCCAGCGCTGGCTCGACGGCCGGCTCGCCGCCGAAGTGTATCTGAACGCCGCCAACAACCAGCAGGCTGCCGAAATCCGCACCTGGCTGAAGGGACGACCGGAAGTCACCGCTCTGCTGCCCGGCGCGCGCACCGAGGTGAAGCTCCAGGGCCAGCCGGTGGAGCTGATCGGGTTCGCCGACGACGCTACCTATCGGGATCACTGGCCGCTGCTCGAACACACCAAAGACGTCTGGGACCGAGTCGCGCGCGGCAATGCGGCGCTGGTCAGCGAGCAGCTCTGGCGCCGGCTCGGCGTCAAGCTCGGCGACCGCATCGTGGTGCCGACCGACCGCGGACCATGGCCGGTCGAGGTGGTGGCGATCTATGCCGACTACGGCAATCCCCGCGGCCAGCTCGGCGTCGCGTTCGACGCGCTCACCGGACATTTCCCCGACATCGCCAGAACCCGCCTCGGCCTGCGGGTCGATCCCGTCCGGGTGCCGGCACTGATCAAGGCGTTGCGCGAGAACTTCGCGTTCGGCGAACGCAGCCTCGCCGATCAGGCAACGCTGAAGGCGATCTCCAAGCAGATCTTCAGCCGCACCTTCGCGGTGACGACCGCGCTCAACGCTTTCACGCTCGGCATCGCCGGCGTGGCGCTGCTGACCAGCCTCCTGACGCTCGGCGCATCGCGGCTGCCGCAGGTCGCCCCGCTGTGGGCGATCGGCATCACCCGCCGCCGGCTGGCGCTGATCGAACTGATGAAGACGCTGGCGATGGCGGCGATCACCGCGCTGGTGGCACTGCCGCTCGGCCTGATGGTGGCGTGGTGTCTGATCGCGGTGGTCAACGTCAAGGCTTTTGGCTGGCGGCTGCCGTTCGAAGTGTTTCCGTTCGAACTCGCCAAGCTGGTCGGCGTCGCGCTGCTGGCGACGCTGCTGGCGGCGGCGCTGCCGATCCTGAAGCTGGTGCGGATGCAACCGGCGCGGCTGGTCAAGGTGTTTACCGATGAGCGCTGACCGCATCAGCCGCCGCAGCTTCGCCGTCTCCCTGCTCGCCGCGGCCGTCGCGTCGCCGCGAGCTGCGGCCCAGGGTTTCGCCGGCCTCGGCAGCGACGCCGGCGAGTTCGCGCCGGTGGTGCGCGGTCGCAAGCTGGTGTTTCCCGACGATCACGGCCCGCATCCGGAGTTCCGGATCGAATGGTGGTACCTCACGGCCAACCTGAGAGATGCATCAGGCAACGCCTATGGGGCGCAGTGGACGCTGTTCCGTCAGGCGATGACGCCGGGCCCGCAACGCGGCGGCTGGGCCAATCAGCAGATCTGGATGGCACATGCCGGCGTCACCGGCGCCGGAATGCATCGCTTCGCCGAGAAATTTTCGCGGGGCGGCGTCGGCGTTGCGGAAGTCGAGGCGGCGCCGTTTGGGGCCGTGATCGACGACTGGGCGATGCAGGCGACCGAATCGATGCAGGCCGAGACATTGTCGCCGCTCTCGGTCACCGCCAGCGCGGCCGATTTCAGCTACGCACTGAAGCTGAGCGCCGACAGGCCGCTGGTGCTGCAGGGCGACAACGGCTACTCGCGCAAGTCCGAACGCGGCCAGGCCTCCTACTACTACAGCCAGCCGTATTTCACCGCGTCCGGCACGCTCACTCTCGATGGCCGCGCCATTGTGGTCGAAGGCGTGGCCTGGATGGACCGCGAATGGTCGAGCCAGCCGCTCGCCTCCGACCAGACCGGCTGGGACTGGTTTTCGCTGCACCTGTCCTCCGGCGACAAGGTGATGCTGTTCCGGCTGCGGCAGCGCGACGGCAGCAACTACTTCGCCGGCAACTGGATCGGCACCGACGGCCGCTCGGTGCCGCTGTCGCCGGATCAGATCACGCTCGAACCGCTCGGCTACACCACGATCGGCGAACGCAAGCTGCCGACACGCTGGCAGGTGGCGGTCGCCGGACATGAGCTCGCGATCGAGACGACGCCGCTCAACCCGACGAGCTGGATGGGCACCAGCTTCCCGTACTGGGAAGGGCCGATCACCTTCAACGGTAACAGGAGCGGTGTCGGGTATCTTGAGATGACAGGGTATTGAGTTCAAGCTGCGCACAACCGGCGGCCATCAGCCGGGCGAGAACGAACCTAGCGGGAGCCCTTGGATGTTTCATTACACCACGATCGCCACCCTTCTTGCGTTGATGTTCTATTTCTACACCTCGTTGCAGGTCGCGCGGGCGCGGATGCTGTACGGCGTCAAAGCGCCGGCAATCACCGGACACCCCGAATTCGAGCGGGTATTCCGAATACAGGCCAATACGTTGGAATGGATGCCGATCTTCCTGCCGTCGCTGTGGCTGTTCGCCTACTATCTCAGCGACGCGATCGCGGCCGCGGCGGGCGCGGTGTGGATCATCGGACGGATCCTCTACATGCTGGGCTATGCCGAAGCCCCCGAAAAGCGCGGCCTCGGCTTCGCCGTGCAGATGGTGGCGACCGCCTTCCTGTGGGGCGGCTCGGTGTACGGCGTGGTGCACCAGATGTTGGGGGCTTGATCCGAGCATAGCGAGCTCCCTCTCCCGCTTGCGGGAGAGGGTTGGGGTGAGGGCGCCCCAGGCAGTGACTCAGCGATCCGCAGAGAGGAGTGCACTCATCGGATCGCTACGCGATCCAACCTCTCCCGCAAGCGGGAGAGGTTGCGCAGCGCTCGGCGCCGGCTCTCACTACAAAGGCTCGATAAGCGCTCACTTGGTGAGCGGGCAGCCGCTTTCCGCCGCAGTCGGGAACGCCTTGTCGCCCGGCACGGTGGCGAGCAGCTTGTAGTAGTCCCACGGCTTCTTCGACTCTTCCGGCTTCTTGACCTCGAACAGATACATGTCGTGGACGAAGCGGCCGTTGGCCAGCACCTTGCCGGACGCGAACGCGTCGTCGACCGGCAGTTCCTTCAGCTTCTTGGCCACCGCGTCGGTGTCCTTGGTGCCGGCAGCCTTGACGGCTTTCAGATAGGACAGCGTCGCCGAATAGGTGCCGGCCTGAATCATGCTGGGCATCCGGTTGGTCCGTTTGAAGAACCGCTCGGCGAACTGCCGCGATTTGTCGTCGCGATCCCAGTAATAGGCTTCGGTCAGCACCAGCCCCTGCGCCGCCTTGAGGCCGAGACCGTTCACTTCGGCGATCGTCATCAACAGGCCCGCCAGCTTCTGGCCGCCTGCGACGATGCCGAATTCAGCGGCCTGCTTGATCGAGTTGGCGGTGTCGAGGCCGGCATTGGCGAGACCGACGACCTTGGCTTTGGACGCTTGCGCCTGCAGCAGGAACGAGGAGAAGTCAGAGGAATTCAGCGGATGCCGGACCGAGCCGAGCACCTTGCCGCCGCTGGCGAGAACGATCTCGCTGGTGTCCTTCTCCAGCGCATAGCCGAACGCGTAGTCCGCGGTGAGGAAGAACCAGCTATCGCCGCCGGCCTTGACCAGCGCGCCGCCGGTGCCGACCGCGAGTGCATGGGTGTCGAACGCCCAGTGGAACCCGTAAGGCTGGCAGGCATCGCCGGTGATCCGCGAGGTCGCGGCGCCGACCACGATGTCGATCTTCTTCTTTTCCTTCGACAGATCCTGGATCGCCAGCGCTACCGACGAGGTGGTGAGCTCCGTGATCATGTCGACGCCGTCGACGTCGTACCATTTGCGCGCGATCGCAACCGCGTTGTCGGGCTTGTTCTGATGATCGGCGGAGATGATCTCGATCTTTTGCCCCAGCACCTCACCGCCGAAATCCTCGACCGCCATCTTGGCGGCTTCAAGCGACCACTTGCCGCCGTAGTCGGCATAGACGCCCGACTGGTCGTTGAGGATGCCGATCTTGACGCCCTGCGCCGAGGCCGGCGTGACGGCAACGAGGGCCGTGGCCGCGAGCGCGGCGGAAAGAAGTTTGAGTTTCATGGCGTGCCTCCCAGTGTTTTGGTTGGCGCGCAGCTTAGTTAGGAAAAATGCCGCTGCCCAGCGGATTGTGCAGCAGCGACAGCCGTTAGAGGCCGTCGAATTTGTAGGCCGCCTGCAGGAAAGTTCCGTATCGTTCGGTGCGCGTCGGCAGCGTCTGGCACGGACACTCGGTGCCGAAGATGTTGGTGTAAGCGTTAGTGGTCGCCCACATCGCCCAATACCGCGCGCCGGCGCCGACGCTGAACGCATTCGTGACCTGATACGACAGGATCGCCTCGAGCTGCACGCCCTGCCCGGTTCCCCGCTCCGGCGAAACCGTATCGGTGACATCGGTACGCAGCACGTGGTTGTCGGTTCCGAACATCTTCAGATAGGGCAGATAGGCGGCGTCGGCGGAGAGCTTCAGCCCGCGGCCTAGTCCGAGTTCGCCGTTGAATCCGACCCGCAGCGAATGCCAGGTGTTGTTTTCGGTCATGGCGAGAACGCTGTTCGAAATCGGCTGCGCGCAGATCAGCGACGTGGCGCCCGCCGTCTGAACGCAGCCATAGGCCGACTTGTTCTCGCGATAATAATTGTAGCCGACGAAGCCGCCGAACTTGTACCCCGGCCCGCGCAGCAGATCGTAGCCGACATCGAGCGTCGCATAGGCGATGCTACCCTTGACCGGGTCCGACAACGTGTTCGAGTAGGGGATGCCGTCGGTGGCGATCCAGTCCTCGTCGTTCATGTGCCCGCTCAGCAGGGTGCCGCCGCCGGCGAAGCCCTTGAGGAACGTGTCGTAGGGACCATCGACCCGGCCGAAGGCTTCGCCCGATGCGGCGGTGCTTTGATAGGTCAGCCGCGAGATCAGGAAGTTCTGAGCGCCCTGATCGACCGTCGCGCCGAGATCCTTCTGGAAGCGTCCCGAACTGTACCAGACCCGGCCGCCGACCTCGACCGCGCCGCGCTCGACGACATCGACCCCGGCCTGGCTGCCGCGCAGATGATAGTCGTCGAATCGCGCGTCGACATCGCCGCCGAATTTGAGATTGAGACCGACCTTCACGGCGTGCAGGTCCTGCTCGACCTTGCTGGTGCCCTGCGGGGTGGGGAAATAGCCGACGCCCGGCACCAGCCGGAAGCTCGATGGCGTCGCCATGTCGCGGCTGCCGAAATCGGCGTAGCCGTATTCGAGCTTCACCGACCAGGCCGGCGCCAGCGCCCGTTCGATGCCGGCGCCGACGGTCCAGCCCCAGCGGCCGTTATCCGCATCGGTCGAATGACCGAGCGGATAGCCGACGGTAATATCGAGCCGTTCGCTGAGGAAGGCGGCGCCGGCTTTGGCATAGAGCAGCGTCCGGCCGCCGCGGCCGGTGACCAGGCCGGCGCGGCCGGTCAGCGTCGCCAGCGCATCCTGACGGACGCGACAATTGGACGAAATGAACAACCCCGACGACGCCATGCAGGTGTCGGTGCCCTTGGCGTTCATCGAGCTGAGATCGGCCTCGACGCCGATCAGCCAATTCGCGTTCGGCTGGTAGTTGTAACCGACCTGGATGCCGGCGAGTGCCGCCGGGCTGCGGACGTTGCCGCCGTACAGACCGGGGCCGGCGGGATCGCTGAAGCTCGACGAGCCGAAGCTGCCGCCGACATGGACGCCCCAATACAGCCCGGTCCAGTTCCATTGGACCGGCGCAGCAGGCATGAGCGGAGGAAAGCCCGGCATGTCGGCCGCTGCGGCCGGCGAGATCACCGTCGCAAGCGCGGCTGCGGTAACAAGGATTCGTCTCATGGCATCACACTCTGCTCGGCACAACGATGCCGAGCAGAATGCGCGCCATGGATTAAAAAAACGGTAACCGTGTTTGTTAGCTAGCCGCTAACCATGCGCAACCACGCCGCGCAGCACCAGCCGGTTGAGCCGGCCGGCGAAGGCGGCGGGGTCTTCGGGCAGTTCGCCGTCGAGAATCTGCGCCTGCTCCAGCAGCAGGAACGACAGATCGGCCGCTTCGGCCTTGTCGTCCTTGGCCCTACCGAGCGCCGCAACCAGCGGATGCTTCAGATTGATTTCGAGCACCGGCTTGGTGGCGGCGCCCTTGTTGGCGCGCGCCAGCATCTTCTCGAGTTCGCGGTCCGGGCCCATGCCACCCGCGACCAGACAGGAGGCGCTGGACGTCAGCCGCTGCGACGCCTTGACGTCGGAGACGCGATCGCCGAGCGCGTCCTTGATCACCGCGATCACGGTCGCCTCGTCGGCCTTGGTGTCGTCGCTGCCGTCCTTGTCCTGGTCCTGATCGAGCTTCGGAATCAGATCGAAATTGACGTCGCCCTGGCTCAGCGACTTCAGCGGCTTGCCGCCGAAATCGAGCTGCGCGGAGGTCCAGAACGCATCCACCGGATCGGTCAGCAGCAGCACTTCGATGCCCCGCGCGGCGGCGGATTCCAGCTTCGGGTTGGATTTCAACCGCTCGAGCGAGTCGCCGACCAGATAATAGATCTCGGTCTGGTTCTCCTTCATCGCCTCGACATACTGCTTCAGCGACCGCTTCTCGCCGGCCGTGGTGGTGAAGCGGGCCAGCGACAGCAGCTTCTCGCGGCGCTCGAAGTCCTCGTACAGGCCCTCCTTCAGCACCGGCCCGAACGCGTCCCAGATCTTGGCGAAGTCCTCCGGCTTCTTGTCGGCGAGGCTTTCCAGCTCGCCGATCACCTTGCCGGTCACCGCACTGCGGATCTGCGCGAGCTGCGGATTCTTCTGCAGCATCTCGCGCGACAGATTGAGCGGCAGATCCTCCGAATCGATCACCCCGCGCAGGAAGCGCAGATAGGGCGGCAGCATCTCGGCTTCCGAGGTGATGAAGACGCGGCGGACGTAGAGCTTGATCTTGCCCTTGCGCTCCGGCTCGAACAGGTCGAACGGCTTGGTCGATGGCGCGAATAGCAGCACCGCATAGGACTGCCGGCCCTCGGCGCGATAATGCAGCGTCATCGCCGGCTCGTCGAACGCGCCCGCGATCTGCTTGTAGGCCTGCTTGTAATCGTCCTCGCTCAGCTCCGACTTCGAGCGCTGCCAAAGCGCGCTGGCCGAATTGATCTGGCGCGGCTCGCCTTCCTCCGGCACCAGCAGAATCGGGAACTGGATGTTGTCGGAGTATTCGGTGACGATCCGCTCGATCTGCCAGTCTTCGAGATATTTCGATGCGTCGGGCTTCAGATGCAGCACGATCTCGGTGCCGCGTTCGATCCGCGCCGCATCCTCGTCGGAGGCCCGGCCGATTTCGAACCCGGCGCCGCCCGCGGACGTCCAGGTCCAGACGTCGTCCGATCCGGCGCGGCGGCTGGTGACGGTGATCTTGTCGGCCACCATGAAGGCGGCATAGAAGCCGACGCCGAACTGGCCGATCAGGCCGGCGCTGTCCTTGGATTCGGTGAGCTTGGAAATGAACGATTTGGTGCCGGACTTGGCGATGGTGCCGAGGTTGTCGATCAGCTCCTGGCGATCCATGCCGATGCCGTGGTCGACGATCGTCAGGGTGTCGGGCGCCTTCTTCGGAACGATCCGGATGTTCGGTTCGCCGCCCTTCTCCATCAGCTCGGGCTTTGCGATCGACTCGTAGCGCAGCTTGTCGAGCGCGTCGGAGGCGTTGGAGATGAGCTCGCGCAGGAAGATATCGGTCTCTGAATAGACCGAGTGCACCATCAGGTTCAAAAGCTCGGCTACTTCGGCCTGGAACGGCTTCGTCTCGCTGGCGGTATCAGTCATGGTCATGGCGAATGTCGCTGGTCCTGCAGAAGGAATGTGAGGGAAAGCCGGGATATAGCGCGCGGCCGGGCGATGGCAAGGTGGCGGCGCCGGTTCAGAACCGGCCCGGCCCGGCCGAGGCCACCGCGGCGCAGCAACAGGCCTTGAGGCCGCCAAGCTCGGAACGCGACAGCCGCAGGCTCCAGCCATAGGCGTCGAGCACGTCCTGGACGATCGCCAGCCCCAGCCCTGCGCCCTCGCCGCGCTGGTCGAGCCGGATGCCGCGCGACAGCACCTCGGTGCGCGCCGCTTCATCCAAGCCCTCGCCATCGTCCTCGATCACGATGCAGAACTCGTCGGCGTCGCAGGCGGTACCGATCCGAACCAGCGACTTGCCGTGGCGGGTGGCATTGTCGAGCAGATTGCCGAGCACCTCGGCGAGGTCGGTGCGCTCGATCGGCACCGCCACATAGTCCGCGACCTCGATGGCATAGTCGATCGCGCTGCCGGCCGGGGTGCGCGACTGGATCGTCACCAACGATCGCACCAGCGGCAACAGCTCCACCGTCACGCTTTCACCGCGCCGTGCGGCGCCGCGCAGCCTGGCCCGCGCCAGCTCGCGGTCGACGTGCCGGCTCATCGCCGCGCCGACCGCCTCGATGTCGCGGGCGAGCTTGTCCTCGCCGCGCTCGCGCAGCCGCGCCGCGTCGCCGGCAAGCGCCGCGAGCGGCGTCTTCAGGCCGTGGGCCAGATCTGCGGCGCGGTCGCGCGAGCGTTCGATCTCGCGCGCCTGCGCGTCCAGCAGCGCGTTGACCTCCTCCACCAGCGGCCTCACCTCGTCCGGCACCGCCTCTGGCAGACGGCGGCTGCGGCCGGAGCGGATCGCAGCGACGTCACGGCGCAAGGCCACGAGAGGCCGCAGCCCCAGCATCACCTGCACGGAAGTCGCGACAGCTAGAACCACCCCGAGGAGTCCAAGCGCGACCACCAGATCCCGTGCGAAAGCCTGACCGGCGGCCTCGACCCGCGTCAGGTCGACCGCCACGGCGGCGCGAATCGGAACGCTCTTGCCGGCGACAGTGAGCAGAACCCGTCGTTCGACGATCGACAGCCGGGCCCCGAACGGCCCGGCGATGTCGTGATGATGCACCTCGGCGGGCCCGGGCTGATCGATCGGCACCGTCAGTCGGTCGTCCCATAGCGAGCGCGAGCGCACGAGCTGATCGCCGTCGTCGCCGACCTGCCAGTACAGCCCCGACAGCGGTTCGGAAAACCGCGGATCGGTCGGCGGTTGCACCACCGCAAGCCGGCCGTCGGGCCCGGCCTCGACACCGGCGATCAATTGCTTCAGCGACACTTCCAGATCGTCCGCGATGGTGCGGGTGACGTGGCGCTCGAACAGGAATGTCAGCGCCAAGCCGGCGACGCTGAGCGCGATCAGGATCGCCGCGGCACCGCCGGCGATCAGCCGCAGCCGCAGCGAGCTGTGCCTCATGAACGCTCGTCCGCCACGATGTAGCCGAAGCCGCGACGGGTCTCGATCAGGTCGACCCCGATCTTGCGGCGAACGCGGCCCACCAGCACCTCGATGGCGTTGGAATCGTGGGCGTCGTCCTGGCCGTAGATGTTCTCGGCCAGCTCGAACTGCGACACCACCCGGCCGCGATGCAGCACCAGGTAGGATGCGAGCCGGTACTCCAGTGGCGACAGCGCCACCGGCTTGCCGCGGACGCTGACCTGCATCTGGCGCTCGTCGAGCGTGACATCGCCGATGCTGACGACCGACGACGCGTGGCCGGCCGACCGCCGCACGATCGAGCGCAGCCGCGCCAGCAGCTCCTCCATCTGGAAAGGCTTCGGCAGGTAATCGTCGGCGCCGGCATCGATGCCGTCGACCCGTTCGGCCCAGCTTCCGCGCGCGGTGAGGATCAGCACCGGGGTGAGGCGTCCGTTGTCGCGCCAGCGCTTCAGGATGGTGAGGCCGTCGAGGCCCGGCAGGCCGAGGTCGAGGATGATGGCGGCATAGTCCTCGGTGTCACCGCGAAACCACGCCTCCTCGCCGTCGCCGACGATTTCAGCGAGGTAGCCGGCCTCGCCGAGGCCGCGCCCCAGCTCCGACGCGATCCGGCTGTCGTCCTCGACCACCAGCACCCGCATCATTTCTCCTTGGTGCGACGGATCTCGCCACTGCGCCCATCGACATAGACCTCGTACAGCCGGCCCCGCTTGTCGACCACCACGAATTCGTACAGCCATTGATCGTGGCGCCGCTCGATCTCGACGCCGGTGATCTCGCCGGGGAGTTTGCCGCGAATCATGCCGAGCAGCTCGGCCAGCGGGCGGATTTCGCCACGCTCGACGGCGAGGCGGGCTTCGTCATGATCTTGGCGGCGGTCGTGGTGATGATGATCGTGGTCGTGCGCCGCGACGGGCGCGGCCGACATCAGCACCGCGGCGGCGACCAGCCCGAACCAGACGATAACAATGCGTGCCATCGCTCTCCGACCGGCCAGCTCCAACAGCGCGGAGTCTGCGCCAGGCCCGCTGACGGCTCGCTGACAACGATCAATCCGGGCGCGCTATCCGTTGCCGCGCGAAAACAGCGGCCGCAGCACCCCTGCGACCAGCCCGGCCGCGATCAGCAGGCCGACCACCGGGATCCACAGCAGAAACGCCCCGAGCAGCAGCACCAGAACCACGGCAATCACCGCGCCGATCGCCAGCGCCATCAGGAACAGGCCGAGCGGACCGACCTTGCCGACAAAGACGTGCTCGGTGGTGTTCTGGTCGATGAAAATCCGCGTTCCCATCGGATCGTGGGTCTGTCCGGGCGGAATGATCTCCGGCTCATAGCGCGGCCGCTCCGGCGGCCTGGATTGATCGGTCATGATGCGAGTCCTTGGGGCGCGCGCGGCTCGGCTCCGGCGCGAATCCAGCATAGCCACAAAGGTGGCGAGCGCGAGAGCGTTTCCACAGGGGTTACGCGGCGATCGGCCGCGCGACACGCTGTTTCGACTGAGCAATACCGCCGATGCCGTGCTGAGCGGCCGAACAGCCGCTGCCGAACGAACTCAGGACGCGCGCAGGAGTTCCTTGGCCTGGGCCACCCGCTCCGGAAACGCCGCGGCCAGCGCGGCGCGATCGGCTTTCAGCACGCCGCGCTCGGTGATCAGGCCGGTAACGAGGCGTGCCGGGGTGACGTCGAAGCCGTAATTGGCGACCTTGGAGCCCTGCGGCACGATCCGCACCGTTTCGATCCGGCCATCGCTGGTACGGCCGGTCATGTCGGTGACCTCGGCGGCTTCGCGCTGCTCGATCGGGATTTCCTTCACGCCGTCGCGGATGGTGAAGTCGATCGTCGGCGACGGCAGCGCGACGTAGAACGGCACCTTGTTGTCGGCCGCCGCCAGCGCCTTCAGATAGGTGCCGATCTTGTTGCAGACGTCGCCTTCGGCGGTGACGCGGTCGGTGCCGACGATGACGATGTCGACCAGCCCGTGCTGCATCAGATGGCCGCCGGTATTGTCCGGAATCACGGTGTGATCGACGCCGTGATGGCCGAGCTCCCAGGCGGTGAGCGACGCGCCCTGGTTACGCGGGCGGGTCTCGTCGGCATACACATGGATCGGAATGCCGGCATCGAACGCCTGATAGATCGGCGCGGTCGCGGTGCCCCAATCCACCGTGGCCAGCCAGCCGGCGTTGCAATGGGTCAGCACATTGACGCGCTCGCCGGGCTTCTTGGTCGCCGCAATCGCCTCGATCAGCTTCAGGCCGCTGGCGCCGATCGCCTGATTGATGGCGACGTCTTCATCGGCAATCTCGCCGGCGCGCCGATAGGCCGCCGCGACGCGGTCCGCCGGCGGCACCGGGGCGAGCGCACGGCGCATTTCGTCGAGCGCCCATTTCAGATTGATGGCGGTCGGCCTGGTCGCGACCAGCTTCCGATAGGCGGCATCGAGCCCGGCGTCGGAGGCATCCTCGCGCATCGCCAGCGCCATGCCGTAGGCCGCGGTCGCACCGATCAGCGGGGCGCCGCGCACCAGCATGGTGCGGATCGCATCGGCTGCGTCATCGGAGCCGGTCAGCTTCACCACCACGTAGTCGTGCGGCAGCCGGCGCTGATCGATAGTGCCGACGGTCCAGCCATCAGCCTCGAGCCAGATCGTGCGGGTATGCTTGCCGTCGACTTTCATGGTGCCTCGCTGAGATCGAATCGGTCATTGCGAGCGAAGCGAAGCAATCCAGAAATTCACACGCCAAGCACTGGACTGCTTCGCTTCGCTCGCAATGACGAGGTTTACGCCTTCAAAACCCGCCCGGCCACCGCGTCGAGCTTCTTCAGCAGTTCCGGATCGCGCGCTTCGGGGGCGGTGATGAAGGCGGCATCGAGGGCGCGGTCGGAGCCGATCGGGCATTCCTCGTGCTCGCGCGGGAAGTCCTGTGCCAGCCGCGCCACCAGGCTCTTGGCCTTCTCGGCATTGGAGGTGAGAACGCGGACGATGTCCTGCACCGTCACCGCGTCATGGTCCGGGTGCCAGCAGTCGAAATCGGTGACCATCGCCACCGTCGCGTAGCAAATTTCCGCCTCACGGGCGAGCTTGGCCTCCGGCATGTTGGTCATGCCGATCACCGAATAGCCGAGCTGCTTGTAGGTCATACTCTCCGCATAGCTGGAGAACTGCGGCCCTTCCATGCACAGGTAGGTACCGCCGCGTGCCACCGAAATGCCCTCAGCCTCGGCGGCCGCGGCGAGGTGGATGCGGAGCCGCGGCGAAACCGGATGCGCCATCGAGACGTGGGCGACGCAGCCTTTACCGAAGAACGAGCTTTCGCGCTTGTAGGTGCGGTCGACGAACTGATCGACCAGCACGAAGGTGCCGGGCGGCAGCTCTTCCTTGAACGAGCCGCAGGCCGACAGCGAGATCAGGTCGGTGACGCCGGCGCGCTTCAGCACGTCGATATTGGCGCGGTAGTTGATGTCGGAGGGCGACAGCCGGTGGCCTTTGTCATGGCGCGGCATGAACACGATCGGCAGGCCGGCGATATTGCCGCGCCGCACCGCGGAAGACGGCTGCCCCCATGGGCTCTCGATCGCTTCCTCTCGGACGTCTTCCAGCCCGGGCAAATCATAGATCCCGGAGCCGCCGATAATGCCGAGCACGGCCTTAGTCATGGACTGTCTCCCCGACGAAAGCGTTTTCGAGCGAAGGGGTCACCGGTTCGCGTGAAGAAAACGCGTCACAACAAATCTGCCGCCGCATTCAACATGCGGGCGGGGCAGCGACAACCCCTTACGGCGGCGGATCAGCCAAACGTCTTATCTTACCGCGTTGTCGGACACGCCCATGACGGGCCGTCGCCGCGACGAATTTTCCTGTTCCCGAACCTACGACGATCGGATTAGGATCATCGCTAAGGCCACGCAAAAGCGGCCAAGGGGAGAGAAACAACGTGATGACTGGACGCGTCGTGTTCGGCGCCATGGAGGAGGTCGTCTACGGCCAGCCGGCTGCGACCGCTGTCACCGAACAGCTCGACCGGATCGGCGCGCAGCGCGCGCTGCTGATGGTGTCGGGCACGCTGAACCGCACCACCGACGAAATCGCAAAGATCAGGGATGCGCTCGGCAGCCGCTGTGCCGGGGTGTTCGACGCGATGCCGGCGCACACGCCGCGCAGCGCGGTCATCGCCGCCGCCGGACAGGCCCGCGCCGTCCAGGCCGACATCATCGTGACCGTCGGCGGCGGCTCGATCACCGACGGCGCCAAGGCGGTGCAGATCTGCCTCGCCAACGACATCACCAGCACCGCCGACATCGACCGCGTCCGCAACGTCACCGCGCCGATCGCCCCGACCGTGCGGCAGATCAGCGTGCCCACCACGATCTCCGGCGGCGAGTTCAGCGCGTTCGCCGGCGTCACCAACGAAACCACCAGGGTCAAGGAGAAGCTGGCGCATCCGCTGACGATGCCGCGCGCCGCGATCCTCGATCCGGCCATCACCCTGCACACGCCGGAATGGCTGTTTCTGTCGACCGGCATCCGCGCCGTCGATCACTGCGTCGAAGCGATCTGCTCGCGCGAAGCCCACCCCTATGGCGACGCCCAGGCGCTGCGCGGCCTTGCGATGCTGGCGACGGGGCTGCCGCGGGTGAAGGCCGCCCCGACCGATCTCGACGCCCGGCTCGACTGTCAGATCGGCGCCTGGCTGTCGATGGGGGCACTGTCGTCGGGCGTGCCGATGGGCGCCAGCCACGGCATCGGCTACGTGCTCGGCGCGGTGTTCGATGTGCCGCACGGCCACACCTCCTGCATCATGCTGCCCGCAGTGATGCGCTGGAACAGGATCGCCAACCGCGACCGTCAGGCGCTGGTCTCGGCCGCGATGGGCCACCCCGGCCAAGACGCCGGCGACGTGCTCGACGCGCTGATCCGCGTGCTCGGTATGCCGCGATCGTTGCAGGACGTGAATGTCGGCCCCGAGCATTTCGAGCGGATCGCCACCCAGGCGATGGGCACGCCGTGGGTGCCGCGCAATCCGCGCCCGATCGAGGGCCCCGCGCAGGTCCGCGAGATCCTGGAGCTGGCGGCGTGAGGATCATCACCATCGCCGTCATTGCGAGGAGCGAAGCGAAGCAATGACGGATGAATAGGCACTGAGGAACGAGGAGCACAATGTATCCCGGCCAGTTCGCGAAGACCCGTCCCGACCATCCCGCCTTCATCATGGCCTCGACCGGCGAGACCGTGAGCTATGCGGAGCTCGAAGCCCGCAGCAACCGTCTGGCGCATCTGCTGCGCAATCACGGCCTGCGGCGGATCGACCACTATTCGATCTTCATGGAGAACAACAATCGCTACATCGAGGCGTGCGGCGCCGGCGAGCGCAGCGGCTGTTACTACACCTGCGTCAATTCCTATCTGACGCCAGCCGAGCTCGCCTACATCCTGACCAATAGCGAATCCCGCGCGCTGATCACCTCGAAAGCCAAGCTCGACGTTGCCCGCGAGGCGCTGAAGGAATGCTCCAACGTCACGCTGTGCGTGGTCGTCGACGGCGACGGCGAGAGCGAGCGGATCGTCGGGCTCGCCGAAGCGACCAAGGATCTGCCGGACACGCCTATCGCCGACGAAAACCTCGGCACCGCGATGCTGTATTCGTCCGGCACCACCGGCCGGCCGAAGGGCATCCTGCGGCCGCTGCCGGAGCAGCCGCCATCTGAACCGCTGCCGCTGTTCCACTTCCTCAACATGCTGTGGAAGTATCGCGACGGCATGATCTACCTGTCGCCGGCCCCGCTGTATCACTCGGCGCCGCAGGCGGCGGTCGGCCTCACCATCCGGGTCGGCGGCACCGTGATCATCATGGAGCATTTCGATCCGGAGCAGTATCTGGCGCTGATCGAGAAGTACAAGGTGACGCACAGCCAACTCGTGCCGACGATGTTCTCGCGGATGCTGAAGCTGCCCGAGGAGGTCCGCAAGAAATACGACCTGTCGACCCTCGAGGTCGCGATCCACGCAGCGGCGCCCTGCCCACCGCAGGTCAAGGAACAGATGATCGAATGGTGGGGGCCGATCATCCACGAATATTACGGCGCCACCGAAGGCCTCGGCTTCACCGCCTGCAACAGCGCCGAATGGCTGGCGCATCGCGGCACCGTCGGCAAGGTGATGTTCGGCGACCTGCACATTCTCGACGACGGCATGAAGCCGTGCCCGAAAGGCACGCCCGGCCAGATCTGGTTCAAGACCGCGACGCCGTTCGAATATTTCAACGATCCGAAGAAGACCCAGGAGGCCCGCTCCGACAACGGCAGCATGAGCACGGTCGGCGATGTCGGCTATGTCGACGACGACGGCTATCTGCACCTCACCGATCGCGCCACCTTCATGATCATCTCCGGCGGCGTGAACATCTATCCGCAGGAGTGCGAGAACCTCTTGATCACCCATCCCAAGGTGGCGGACGCCGCAGTGTTCGGCGTGCCGAACGAGGATCTCGGCGAAGAGGTGAAAGCGGTGGTGCAGCCGGTCGAGGGCGTCGCCGCCGGTGCCGAGCTGGAGCAGGAACTGCTGGCGTTCTGCGCCCAGTCGCTGTCGCGCCAGAAGGTGCCGCGCTCGATCGATTTCACCGACGAAATGCCGCGCCTGCCCACCGGCAAACTCTACAAGCGCCTGCTGCGCGACAAATATTGGGGCAACAAGAACAGCCGGATCGTGTGAGGCGGAGCGGCGCGGCACAGCGCTCCCTCTCTCGCTTTGGCTTGCGGGAGAGGGGGCGCGCTGTGCCCGGGGAGAGGCACTGCCTCATGGGCAGAATCGGCGCAATTGGCTATAGGAGCCTCATGTCCCCGCTCCCCCGCCCGCTCGTATGACCCGCTCCGCGCCTCGCGAAACCGACGACGACCTCGACGCCAGGATGCTGTCGACGCTGAACCATGTGTTCGGCCTGTCGTCGTTCCGCGGCCAGCAGGAGGCGATCGTGCGCCACGTCGCCGATGGCGGCGACGCGCTGGTGCTGATGCCGACCGGCGGCGGCAAGTCGCTGTGCTATCAGTTGCCGGCGCTGCTGCGCGACGGCTGCGGCGTGGTGGTGTCGCCGCTGATCGCGCTGATGCGCGATCAAGTCGCCGGCCTGCTGGAAAGCGGGGTGCGCGCCGCCGCACTGAACTCGACGCTGTCCTACGACGAAGCGAGCGCCATCGAGCAGCAATTGCTGAAAGGCGAACTCGACCTGCTCTATGTCGCCCCCGAACGACTGTTGACGCCGCGCTGCCTCGGCCTGCTGGCGCGGGCGAAGATCGCGCTGTTCGCGATCGACGAGGCGCATTGCGTGTCGCAATGGGGCCACGACTTCCGGCCCGAATATGTCGGCCTCTCGGCGATCGCCGAGAAATTTCCGAATGTTCCGCGGATCGCGCTGACCGCGACCGCCGATGCGTTGACCCGCCGCGAGATCGCCGAGCGGCTGGCGCTGACCGACGCCCCGTGCTTCGTCTCCAGCTTCGACCGGCCCAACATCCGCTACAGCATCGTCGACAAGCAGAACGCGCCGGCCCAGCTCAAGGCGTTCATCGACGATCGGCATCGCGGCCATTCCGGCGTGGTGTATTGCCTGTCGCGCGCCAAGGTCGAGGACATTGCCGAGACGCTGAGCAAGTCCGGCCTCACCGCGCTGCCGTATCACGCCGGCCTGCCGCCGGACGTGCGCGCGCGCAATCAGGATCGCTTCCTCAACGAGGACGGCATCGTGATCGTGGCCACGATCGCGTTCGGCATGGGCATCGACAAGCCGGACGTGCGGTTCGTCGCGCATCTCGATCTGCCCAAGAGCATCGAGGCGTACTACCAGGAGACCGGGCGCGCCGGCCGCGACGGCAAGCCGTCCGAGGCGTGGATGGCTTACGGGCTCAGCGACATCGTCCAGCAGCGCCGGATGATCGACGAGAGCAGCGGCTCCGACGCATTCAAGCGGGTCTCGATGGGCAAGCTCGATGCGCTGGTCGGCCTGTGCGAATCCACCGGCTGCCGCCGCACCCGGCTGCTCGGCTATTTCGGCGAGACGGCGCAGCACGAGAGCTGCGGCAATTGCGACAACTGCCTCACCCCGCCGAAGGTGATCGACGGCACCGTGCCGGCACAGAAGCTGTTGTCCTGCGCCTATCGCACCGGGCAGCGGTTCGGCGCACAGCACCTGATCGACGTGCTGCTCGGCCGGCTGACCGAACGGGTCGGCCAGTTCGGCCACGACAGGCTGTCGGTGTTCGGCATCGGCGGCGAATTCAATGAGAAGCAATGGCGCGCGGTGATCCGCCAACTGGTGTCGCTCGGCCACCTCGCGCCGGACAGCGAGGCATTCGGCGCGTTGAAGCTGACCGAGACCTCGCGTGCGGTGCTGAAGGGCGAAGCCCAGGTGATGCTGCGCGAACAGACCGGCGGGCGACCGCCGCGGGCCAGATCCCGCCGCGGCGATCTGCTCGGTGCGGCGCCGCGCGAAACCAGCGGCGATCCGGAGCTGTTCGCGGCGCTGAAGGCGTGGCGCTCCGAAGTGGCGAAGGCCCGCGGGGTCCCGGCCTATGTGGTGCTGCACGACGCCACCATGGATGGCATCGCGGCAGTGCGGCCGCGCACGCTCGACGAACTGCGCGGGATCCCGGGAATCGGCGACAAGAAGCTGGAGATTTACGGTGCCGCGCTGTTGGCCCTGATGGGGGGCGTGCAGCGGTAAGTCCGCTGGGGGCGCGGCCACCGGGCGAATGGTCCGATTCTTGCAAAGCCGGCATGCCAGACCAGCAGGAGGCGCCGCACTATGCCGCTTTATGGATTTCATTGTGGGAACTGCGACAAAGACAGCGAGCTGCTGGTCGGGTTCTCCGACAAGCCGCGCTGCCCGCACTGCGGCGCCCGCAACATGGAGCGGACGATTTCCCGCCCGGCGCCCCCCGGCAGGAGCAAAGGCCTGATCAGCGCCGCTCGCGCGCAGGCTGCGCGCGAGGGGCACTTTTCGAACTACAGCCGCAAGGAGCGCGGCGGCTGATCCCGCACGACTCGCCGGCGCCGATCAGTAGTCGGCCATGCCGTCGGACGGCGCGTAGCCATAGGCGTCGCCGAAGCCGCTGCCATAGCCGCCGCCCCAGGCGTTGTACCGCGGGTTCATCACGCAATTACCGCCGGTGCCTTGCGCCGAGAAGCGGCAGGACTGGAAGCTGACGAAGCTGCAGTTGCCGGGATAGCCCTGCTGTGCACCCTGCTTGCAGTAGGGATATTCGACCTGTGCCGCCGCGGGCTGCGCCGTCATCACCTGTGCTGCGCCGAGGGCGCCGATCGCGACGGCCGCCAGAGCCAAAGACTTCATCGTGGATCTCCCTTGCTGTTGACATGTCATCGTCTCGACATGTGCAGCCAACGGTGCGATGCGGCGAACGTTCCGGCATCGGCCCCCGATGCTTTGCCGCAGCCGTGCCCCCCCGAATTGCACGATGACGCCGGCGGTGGCACAAGGTTACCTCGACAACAACGAAGTGCGCACCGCCGCGGCCGATTGCCGCCGAACGGAAAGCGCGCAACCGCGCAACATGCGCAGCAGGGGGAGAACAATGCCACACCCAACCACCCCACCCGGCCTCGTGGGGCCGTTCGCCGGCATGGACGTGCCGTGGCTGCTGCGGCTCCAGGCTCAGACTCGCCCCGACCATCCGTTCATCATCTGGGCTCCGTTCGACGCACCAGCGCGGGCGTGGAGTTACGGAGAATTCCATGACCGGGTCGGGGCCCTGGCGGCCGGCCTCGCAGCGCGCGGGATCAAGCCCGGCGACGCGGTGCTGATCCACCTCGACAATTGCCCGGAGTTTCTGCTGAGCTGGTTCGCCTGCGTCGAACTCGGCGCGCTGGCGGTGACCACCAACACCCGCTCGGCAGCAGCCGAGATCGCTTACTTCGCCGACCATTGCGGCGCCGTCGCCGCGATCACCCAGCCGGCCTATGCGGCGCTCGTCGCCGACAACTGCACGCGACTGAAATGGATCGCGGTGATCGGACACGATCCGGGCACCGCAATCCCTGCACAGCCGGTCGCCAGGGCGGATTCGTTCGACAGCCTGTTCGGCGACAGCGCCGACCGGCCGCGCCGCCCGACCGATCCCTCAGCACCGTGCAGCGTGCAGTACACCTCGGGCACCACCTCGCGTCCGAAGGCGGTGCTGTGGACTCACGCCAATGCACTGTGGGGCGCCAAGATCAACGCCGCGCACCAGACCCTGCGCGCCAGCGACGTCCATCTCGCTTACCTGCCGCTGTTCCATACCAATGCGCTGGCCTATTCGATGCTCGCAAGCCTGTGGGTCGGCGGGAGCTGCGTGGTGCAGCCACGATTTTCGGCGAGCCGATTCTGGAGCGTGGCGACCGCACACCGCTGCACCTGGCTATCGACCATCCCGTTCTGCATGAAGGCGCTGCTCGAGCACGAAATGCCGAAGACGCACGACTTCCGGCTGTGGGGCACCGCGGTGGCGGAACCACCGCCGTTCGCCGGATTCGGCATCAAGATCATCGGCTGGTGGGGCATGACCGAAACGATCACCCACGGCATCATCGCCGAGGTCGACCAGCCCAACACACCGATGTCGATCGGTCGCGCCGCACCCGAGTACACGATTCGCATCGTCGGCGACGACGGCGCCCCGACCAAGGTCGGCGACACCGGCAATCTGCTGATCAAAGGCGAACCGGGGCTGTCGCTGTTCAAGGAGTATCTCCACAACGAGACGGCGACGCGCGACAGCTTCGACGAGCACGGCTACTTCATCACCGGCGACCGCGTCACGCTGCTGGAGCACGGCGCGATCCGGTTCGGCGATCGCGCCAAGGACATGCTGAAGGTCGGCGGCGAGAACGTCGCGGCCTCGGAGATCGAGCAGGTGGTAATCACCGTGCCGGGCGTGCGTGAAGCGGCCGTCGTGGCCAAGAAGCACCCAATGCTCGACGAGGTGCCGGTGGTATTCGTGATCCCGCAAGGCGGCGTCGCCGCTGCGCCGCCGGATTTCGCCGACCGCATCACGGCGGCCTGCACCGCGGCCCTCGCGGACTTCAAGCGACCGCGCGAGGTCCGATTGGTCGACGACATGCCGCGCTCGACGCTGGAGAAGGTGGCGAAAGCCGAGCTCCGCAAGATGCTGGCGAACTAATCGTCCCCTCGGCTCATTCCGGGCGCACTGCGAGGCGCGAACCCGAAATCCCGGAGGCGGGACGAAGAGATTTGCGGGGTCGCGCTTCGCGCGCCCCGAAATCAGAAGCTGGTATCAGCCGCCCATCGCGACCGGACGGAACGCCTGCAGCAGGCGCTGGTCGATCTTGCCACCCAAGTTCTCCATCGCGATGAAGGCCTGCAGCGGCGACATCGGCGTGTGGTTCTTGCGCGGCGCCACCAGTGACGCGAAGATATCGACAATGGTGGTGATCCGGACGATGTCGGCGATCTGATCGCCGTGCAGTCCGTCCGGATAGCCGGAGCCGTCGAGCATCTCGTGATGATGCAGCACGACGTCGAGCGTCTCGCGCGGGAAGCTGCCTTCGGCGACGAGCGCCTCGTAGCCGAGCCGCGGATGCTCGCGATATTTACGCAGCAGATCGCCCTTCAGATTGTCGAGATTGTCCAGCGCCGACACGTCGATATACGCCTTGCCGACGTCGTACAGCAGCGCCGCGCGGGTCAGCCGGCGCTGATCTTCCTCGCGCATGCCGAGATATTGCGCGAACGCAACCGAGAATCCGGTGGCGAACAGACAGAGCCGATAACTCTCGTCGTGATGGCGGCCGACGGTAGCCAGCCATTCACGCAACGACGAGCGTTTGATCGCCTTCAGGATCGGACCTTCGGCCTGCATCACGTCCTGGAACGTCAGCGGCTTACCGTGCAGCCGCTCGAACATCTTCACCAGCACCTTGTGGGCAGCTGTGACGCCGTCGCTGAGCGCTTCGGCACGGGCGATGGCGGTGTCTTCGGAAGGATCCGGAAATGCCGACCGGACCCGCTGCAACAGATCGCGCGGATCGAACGGGCGGGCGATGGTATCGGTGGCGCCGAGAGCCCATGCCTGCATCGAGCCGTGATGCAGTTCGTCGGCGAGCACGAACAGCCGCGGCATCGGCTGATACGCGCCGCCGAGCAGCTTGCGCCGGACCAGTTGCACGCTGTCGGCCGACCGCAGATTGATATCGACCACGATACCGGAGAGATCGCGCGCCGGTGCATCCGGCAGGTGCGCCGTCGGCACGGTCTCGACTTCCGCAACGCTCGCCAGAATCCCAGCGATATCGACGCTGCGATCGCGGCGATCAGACGCCAGCAGCAGACGCCGGCGCGGGGCGGGATTGGACGCGGGTTGTCGGGCTAACGCATTCATACAGGTCACCGGATCGATGCTTCGAGCGGACAATCTCCTTACACTAACGAAAAACTGGTTCCCTGAGATTAATGGGTGTTGTTAACGAGCGGTGACCGCGACCGGCCCAATTTGATAAAATACGGAAATCGTGATTACGCTCCGCTCGCACTCGCCACCGGTTTCGCCCATAAGGTCCGCAGCGAGCGCATGATGATCGAATTTGATGGGGACGATATGACAGCGACCGCACCAACGATCATCCCACGTCCACGCATCCTCGCCGCCATCGCGGGAGCGCTGCTGCTATCCGCCGCACCAACCTTCGCACAGCAGCCCGCCGCGATCGTCGCATCGCCGTTCGTCGCCACACTCTCCAACACCACGCCGCTCACATTCGGCATGGACGCCACCGCCGCCGCTGCGGCACTCGGGATGCCGCTGAACTACGTCGGCGGCCCACCCGGCGACGAGATCTATCTGGTGATCCGCCACCAGGGCGGCAGCGGCCTGTTCGACCGTCGCGACCGGCTGTACCTGCAGTTCCGTCACGGCCGGCTCGCCGGCTGGAAGGGCGACTGGGGTCGCAACTGGATGTGGCGATAGCCGTACCGACCAACGGCTGCCCAACTACCTCCCTCTCGCAACGTAAAGGAATCCCCGTGGGACACGACATCACGCTGAAGGCCGGTGACGGTTTCGAATTCGGCGGCTATCGCGCCGACCCGGCAGGAGTGCCGAACGCCGCAATCGTGGTGATCCAGGAGATCTTCGGGGTCAATCGTCACATCCGCAACGTCTGCGACCGCTTCGCGGCGCAAGGTTACGTAGCGGTCGCGCCGTCGATCTTCGATCGCACCGAGCGCAACTTCCAAAGTGGTTACTCCCCCGAGGAGATCGCGGTGGCACGCAAATTCGTCGCCGATCCGGACTGGCCGGCGATGCTGCGCGACACTCAGGCGGCGATCGATGCCGTGCAGGGCGTCGGCCCGGTCGGGATCGTCGGCTTCTGTCTGGGCGGTAGCGTCGCCTATGCGGCGGCAACCAAGCTGCACGGCCTCAAAGCCGCGATCGGCTATTACGGCGGCGCCGTCGCCCGCTTCGCCGACGACAAACCGGCCGTGCCGACGCAATTGCATTTCGGCGAACTGGATTCCGGAATTCCTCTCGACGATGTCGAGACCATCAAGGCCAAGCGCCCCGAGGTCGAGGTGCTGGTCTATACCGGTGCCCAGCACGGCTTCGGCTGCGACGAGCGTGCGAGCTACGACAAGCCCAGCGCCGACCGCGCCTGGCAGCGCAGCCTCGATTTCCTGGCCACACACTTGAAGTGAAACGAGGTCACAGACTCGACTGAGACCAATTCCCGTTCTGATCGGATCAGAACCGGAACTCCAGCTTGGTTTTTGGAGGGGCGAGCTGGCGTTAGAACCAGCGTTCACCAACGTACACGGTATCGCCGGGGCTCAGCGGCGTGCCCAGCGGCACCACCTCGCGTACCATGCCGCCACCTTCCGGATGCGTCACGGTCACCCGGTCGCGCTGCGCCCGCGGGGTGAACCCGCCAGCGATCGCGACCGCGCTTTCGACGCTCATATGCGGCACATAAGGATACTGCCCCGGCGCGGTGACCTCGCCGAGGATGAAGAACGGCCGATACGATTCGACCTCGACTGCGACTGACGGTTCGCGGATGAAACCGCGGCGCAACCGCGCGGTGATCTCGGCGGCGAGACCGGCCGGCGTGCGACCGCGCGCCGGCACCGCGCCGATCAGCGGCATGGTGATCGATCCTGCGGCATCGATCGAATAGGTATTGGTGAGTCCTTCCTGGCCGAACACAACCACGCGCAGCCGGTCGCCGGCATCGAGCCGGTAGGCCGGCTCCGGACCACTCCGCACCGGCGCCGCATAGGCAGCCGCCATCGGCGGAACGCGCCCACCATAGGCCATCGAATCGAGGGTGTTCGGTGTCTGCATCACGGCGACCGGACCCGGCCGCCGCATACAGCCGCCGAGAGCGAGCGCGGTCGCCACGATGATGATCGATACTTGAAACGCACCTACGACACGCACTGGAGCTATCCCTCGCCACGAGACAGCTCGTTTATGCCCTGTTAGGGTTAACAAACGGTGTGGGCGGGAGGCCCATCCCAGTAGTGCCGCGAGACGCTGCGGCGTTGGTCCGCCGCCCGCAACCCGGCGAGCGGTAAACGACGATCTCGATCAGAACGGCGGCCCGATCAGGCCGTGACGCCGACCCCGACCGGGCACGCCACGCCGGTACCGCCAAGACCGCAATAGCCGCCGGGATTCTTGGCGAGATATTGCTGATGGTAGTCCTCGGCGTAGTAGAACGGGCCCGACGGCGCGATCTCGGTGGTGATCGGGCCGTAGCCCTTCGCCGCCAGTGCCTCGGCATAGGCGGCGCACGAGGCCGCCGCCGCCCGCTTCTGGTCGTCGCCAAAAGTGTAAATCGCGGAGCGATATTGCGAGCCGACGTCGTTGCCCTGACGCATCCCCTGGGTCGGATCGTGGCTTTCCCAGAAGGTTCTCAGCAGCGCGTCGTAGGCGATCCGGGCCGGATCGAACACCACCAGCACCGCTTCGGTATGCCCGGTGCGGCCCGAGCAGACCTCCTCGTAGGTCGGATTGGGCGTGAAGCCGCCGGCATAGCCGACCGCGGTGGTATAGACGCCGTCACCGAGCTGCCAGAACTTGCGTTCGGCACCCCAGAAACATCCGAGCCCGAACACCGCCTGCTCCAGCCCGCCCGGAAAGAGCGGCTGCAGCCGGTGCCCGCTGACGAAATGCGTCGACGCCGTCGGGATCGGCGTCGGCCGACCCGGCAACGCCTCGGCGGCACTCGGCATTGCGGTCGATTTGCGCATGAAGAACATCGAAGACCTCCCCGGCTCAGCCGATGGCGGCAGGTGCCGCGCTCGGTCCGCGCACGCATGATGGCGACAGCCGAGCACCGGCGCGGCGCTGATGCAATCGGCTCTCAACTCAATTTCAGGATATAGGTGTCTTCGCAGCGACGGCGAGATTGTTACGCCGCCTCGTCGTCAATCTCGGGCGTAGCCGATCAGCGGCTTGCGCGGACGGAACAGCAGCATAAGGGCCAGGCCGATCACGCCCAGCACCGCGAAGGTCGGCTGCGCCAGCACGAATTTGGCCAGGTGGGTCCAGAGCCACGGCGCGGTCTGCTCCAGCCAGTCACGGAACGACTGCTGGCTGGCCTGATGAATGTCGTTCCAGAAATCCCCGAGCTTGGTCCACTGCACGGAGTTGTCGGCGACCGATCGCGCGCCGTCATAGACCAGGAAGATGAACCCACCCGTCAGGAACAGCAGGCCGATCAGCCGAAAGAAGCCGCGGATCATCTCAACCCCCCGATAGGTTTTGCCGGCGCCCCGGGCCGGGCTTACCGGGCAGGGCGGCAGAATTCAACCTCGCCAGCGACTTGGCCTCGGGGAGGGGCAGACGATTTGCCGGAACCGGCCCGAACGCTGGCGGCTCGCCCCCGTTGACGCTGGAAAGCACTGCCAGTATAACCCCGGCAATGGCGGTGGGGGCGATCCTGCCGCTGCTGTTCTTTGGGCGGCGCCGCGGATTGCGGCCGTGTCGGCTCCGGGAGCATATTCAGCAACATCCGGAACACACGGCGCGTCGCGATCGAGCGGCTTCGCCAATCAGCCCCGGCCGCTCGAGCAGAGGCCGCTGCAGGATTTGAGAGATCATGGCTAATACGTCTTCCGCCAAGAAAGCGACCCGCAAGATCGCCCGGCGCACCGCGGTGAACAAGTCGCGTCGGACTCAGATGCGCGGGTCTGTCCGGACCGTCGAAGAGGCGATCGCCAATGGCGACCGCGAGGCGGCGTTGAAGGCGATGGCCCGCGCCGAGCCGGAACTGATGCGCGCCGCACAGCGCAACATCATTCACCGGAACGCCGCGAGCCGAAAGGTGTCGCGCCTGTCGCACAGCATCGCCAAGCTGGCGAAGTAATTCTCACCATCATCTTGGATGGTTTCAATGCCCGGCTCTGCCGGGCATTTTCTTTTTCGGCGCCCTTCGCGCAGCACCTTCGTGCTCAGCCGCCGCCGGTCGTGTAGTTACCCACTCGATTACTGTACGCACGCACCCGCAACTCGCGCCGGCTCACACGCGCCTTCGGCGCCACCTGCCCCGTTCCGGAACAACCCACCGGCAACCGTCAATCCAGCTTGACGCCCGTCTGCAGAAATCGCTGCGGCCCAGCAGGAACTGATGTCCTTGTGCGACTCGCTTGACTTTCGAAACTCGCTTCCCCGTGCAACTACGCGGTCGTTTGTGACGAGGGTTACCCTGTCCGAGCGCTCACG
Source organism: Rhodopseudomonas sp. WA056 (assembly GCF_010906995.1). Classification (NCBI taxonomy): domain Bacteria; kingdom Pseudomonadati; phylum Pseudomonadota; class Alphaproteobacteria; order Hyphomicrobiales; family Nitrobacteraceae; genus Rhodopseudomonas; species Rhodopseudomonas sp. WA056. The sequence goes on from NZ_QPFS01000061.1 coordinate 26,439, forward strand.
AAAATCTGCGGCGAGCGAACCACTTATCGGCAAAGCGCGGACGAGCGTTTGGAAAACGCCGGCACCCGACCGTCAAAGGTAAAGGATTCATGAAGTTCTTTTGGGCGCGCGACCAAAATGTCACGCTCGCAGCACACTTCGAATCTATGCACAGATTCAAAATCTTGCCGCGCCGGAAACGATTAGTTGCGCACTCCGGTGCCGGCTGAGGCGAAATCTTCACCCTCCCCTCGGAATCATATCCATTGCAGCCGGGCAGCCGTCGTGGTTTTCATAGTCCACCCGCGACGCCCACGGCTCTTCTGATCAGCGCGATCTGAGAACCAAGGGCGGACATGCAAATCGGCGGCGGTATGCATGTTGGTGGCTTTTCCAAATGACGGTCGAACCGCAACTCATAGCAATATGAGGCCGGCGAAGCCGTGTCTGAATTCATGTGGAGGCGTTCGCGCAACGAACGATCTCCAGGCGAATGACGGCATCGGCATTTTTCGGTAGCAGCGTATCGACGGCAGCGATCGTCATGGTGAGAGCATCGACGCGGATCTTTTTTGGCGATGTCTGGCCGCGCGCGAGCGCGGCGAGAGGGGGAGGTTTCATGAGCACCTTGGTCGACGTATCATTCGAACCTGCCGATCTTCCGGTTGAGTCTTCCGCCTTCGCGGCACATTCGTTTTTGATCAGTCGCTGCTGCGCTCACACTCCGGTTTATCCGTCGAGTCCTCCGCTGAGCTGACCTTTTTCCATCTCTCTTCGGCCCTGATCTGACGTCGGCTGCTTCAGCCGAACCGGCGGAGCTTTGGCCGATCTCGTCTCGCTGGTCGCAGCGACGGCGTGAGCCGTCATGGCTTCGCCGCTGCGATGGCCCTTCACTCTGGAATTGAAAAGCTACTGAAATGTCGAACATGGAACAGGATCGCTGGTCGCGCGTGAAAGGCCGGTTGCGCTCGAGCGTCGGAGAGGACGTGTATTCGAGCTGGTTCGCGCGGATGGACCTCGAGAGCGTTCAAGACGAAAGCGTACATCTGTCGGTGCCGACCCGCTTCCTGAAGAGCTGGATTCAGACGCACTACTCCGACAAGGTCTTGTCCTGCTGGCAGGCCGAGCTGCCGGACGTCAATCGCATCGACGTCACCGTACGCTCCCCGGCGCGCTGTTCTGCGCCGGCCAAGGAAGCTCCGGCGCAGGTGGAGAGCCGCCGCGACGAGCAGAAGTCCGCGGCCGAGCGCAGCAACGGCGCGACCCCGGTATCGGCCAATCACGACGCACTCGGCGGCTCGCCGCTCGACCCGCGGCTGACGTTTGCCAGCTTCGTGGTCGGCCGCTCCAATACGCTGGCGCACGCCGCCGCCAAGCAGGTGGCCGAAGGCCGCCGCGGCGACCCGGTGATGTTCAACCCGCTCTACATCCATTCCGGCGTCGGTCTCGGCAAAACTCACCTGCTGCAGGCGGTGACCTGGGCGGGCAATGCCGGCAGCGAGCGCAAGGTGCTGTATCTCACCGCCGAGAAGTTCATGTACGGCTTCGTCGCCGCGCTGAAGACGCAGACCTCGCTGGCCTTCAAGGAAGCGCTGCGCGGCATCGACGTGCTGGTGATCGACGATCTGCAATTCCTCCAGGGCAAGACTACCCAGGCCGAATTCTGCCACACCCTGAACGCGCAGATCCCCGCCGG
>NZ_QPFS01000062.1:0-28072 GCF_010906995.1 Rhodopseudomonas sp. WA056
CCAAGACCCTGCCGTTCACCAAGGAGATCGCGGCCTGGGACGTCAAGGGCCTCGACATCGTCCGGCTGCAAACCGCGGACGGCGAGCCGGTGATCGATCTCACCGAGGTCGAGAGCGGGATTTTCGAAGGCCACCGCAACGGCGAGGGGATCTACATCCTGCAGAATCTGGTCGCCGCCCGCTCGCTCGCCAAATCGATGGACCAGATGATCGGCGACTGGACCATGGTGCGCGGCAACGGCCGCCAGATCTGCGCCCTGACGCTGACCAACACCGAGGCCGGCACCGACAACTTCCAGGCGTTCCTGAAGCCGCGCTGCGATCCGCTAGTCGCCGGCTTCGGTCCGACGATGTGGCGGCTGGAGCACGGCGCGATGTTGCTGATCGCGCCGAACGGCACCACCTGGCGGTTCGAGGCCGACGACAATGCGCAATGGCGCAGAATGCCCGACAGCGCCGATCCGCTGATCATGCTGCGGCAATAACCTCGTAGTACTACCAGCACTGTTTATCTCGACCGGCAGCGCCGCCGCGACCAGCGGTTTGACATGCGTCATAGCTCGGCGCCGGCCGAACTCAGCATCCTGCCCTCCTACGCAATCTGCGATACGTCGAGGGAGGACGGCACCATGGTTGGGTGGTTGAAGGCGATGTCGGCGGCCGCAACGGCCGCGCTGCTGCTGATGACGGCGCCCGTGCGAAGCGAGCCGGCGCCGGTCTCCGACGAAGAGGCGCTCAGCCTCGGAATCGACGCTTACCTGTATTTCTATCCGCTGGTGACGATGGACCTCACCCGCAAGCAATCGACCAATGTCGAGGCCGGCAAGGAGTTCGGCAAAGGGCCGATGAACAGCTTCGTCAGCGTTCCGGCCTATCCGCCGGCCGATTTCAAGACGATCGTGCGGCCGAATTTCGACACGCTGTATTCGATCGCCTGGCTCGATCTGTCGCGCGAGCCGATGGTGGTGACAGCGCCCGACACGAACGGCCGCTACTATCTGCTGCCGATGCTGGACATGTGGACCGACGTGTTCGCCTCGCCGGGCTGGCGTACCACCGGCACCCTGGCGCAGAAATTCCTGATCACGGCTCCCGGCTGGAGCGGCACGGTGCCGTCCGGGATGCAGCAGATCGAGGCGCCGACGCCGATCGTCTGGATCATCGGCCGCACCAAGACCGACGGGCCGGCGGACTACGCAGCGGTGCACCAGATCCAGGCCGGCTACACTGCGACCCCGCTGTCGCAATCGGGCAAGGCGCCGGCACCCCCCGCGGCTTTTGTGCCCGATCCCGCAATCGACATGAAGACGCCGCCGAAGCTGCAGGTCGACACCATGCCGGCCGGCCAGTTCTTCGCCTATGCGGCCGAGCTGCTCAAGCAGCATCCGCCGCATCTGACCGACCAGCCGATCATCGCGCGGCTGCGCCGGATCGGGCTGGAGCCGGGCAAGAGCTTCGATCTCGGCAAGGCCGCGCCCCATGTGCGCAAGGCATTCGCCGCGGCGCCGGGCGAAGCCTTGAAGCTGATGAGCTGGAAGATGCCGACCATGGCCCGGGTCGTGAACGGCTGGAGCATGAACATCGACACCATGGGGGTGTACGGCAATTACTACCTGAAGCGCGCGATCGTCGCCCAGTTCGGGCTCGGCGCCAACGTGCCGGAGGATGCGATCTATCCGGTCAACTTCGTCGACGACGCCGGCAAGCCGCTCGACGGCACCAGCAACTACGTGCTGCATTTCGGCAAAGGCGCGACGCCGCCGGTCGATGCGTTCTGGTCGCTGACGCTGTACGATCCCGACGGCTTCCCCGTCCCCAACCCGCTGCAGCGCCAGGCGCTGAGTAGCTGGATGCCGCTGAAGCACAACGCCGACGGCTCGCTCGACCTCTTGATCCAGAACGCCAGCCCCGGCACTGAGCACGAATCGAACTGGCTGCCGGCCCCGAAGGGGCCGTTCACGCTGACGATGCGAATGTATGCACCGAAGCAGGAAGCGCTGACCGGCCGCTGGGCGCCGCCGGCGGTGACGCGGGTGCAGCCGCCGATCCCGCTCGGCCAGTAGCGAGGCCGAATGACGGCGCGTCATCCGGCGCGCCGTCGTTCGACCAAGTCGCCTCTCAGATCCCCGCCATCATCACGTATTTGATCTCGACATATTCCTCGATGCCGTGATGCGAGCCTTCGCGACCGAGGCCGCTCTCCTTGACGCCGCCGAACGGAGCGACTTCGGTGGTGATGAGGCCGGTGTTGACGCCGACCATGCCGCTTTCGAGCGCTTCGGCGACGCGCCACACCCGGCCGAGGTCACGGGCGTAGAAGTAGCTGGCGAGGCCGAACGGCGAGGCATTGGCGAGTTTGATCACTTCCGCTTCGTCCTTGAAGCGGAACACCGGCGCCAGCGGGCCGAAGGTTTCTTCATGCGCCACCAGGGCGTCGGGCCGCACATCGGCCAGCACGGTCGGCTCGAAGAAGGTGCCGCCGAGCGGATGACGTTTGCCGCCGGTGATCACCTTGGCGCCGCTCGACAGCGCATCGGCAATGTGCCGCTCGGTCTTCTCGACGGCGGCCTCATTGATCAGCGGCCCTTGGGTGACGCCCTGCTCGGTGCCGTCGCCGACCTTCATCGCCTTGACCTTGGCGGCGAGCTCGTCGACGAACGCGTCGTAGACGCCGTCCTGCACGTACAGCCGATTGGCGCAGACGCAGGTCTGGCCCATGTTGCGATATTTCGACACCATCGCGCCTTCGACCGCGGCGTCGACGTCGGCATCGTCGAATACGATGAACGGCGCGTTACCGCCGAGCTCCAATCCGAGCTTCTTCACCCCGACCGACGCCTGCTTGTAGAGGATCTTGCCGACTTCCGTGGAGCCGGTGAAGCCGACGAATCGCACCGCCGGATGCTCGCACAGCACCTTGCCGATTTCCGGCGCATCGCCGGTGAGGACGTTGAACACGCCCTTCGGCACCCCGGCCTTCTCGGCCAGCGCAGCCAGCGCGAAGGCGCTCAGCGGCGTCTCTTCGGCCGGCTTCAGCACCACGGTGCATCCCGCCGCCAGCGCCGGCGAAACCTTGCGGGTGATCATCGAGCTCGGGAAATTCCACGGCGTGATCGCACCGCAGACGCCGATCGGCTGCTTGATGGCGATCAGCCGGGCATCGGGGCGCTGGGTCGGGATGGTTTCGCCGTAAACCCGCCGAGCCTCTTCGGCGAAGAACTCGACATAGGCGGCGCCGATATCGACCTCGCCGAGTGCTTCAGTGAGCGGCTTGCCCTGTTCGGAGGTCAGGATCAGCGCCAGATCCTCGCGGTTGGCGATGATCAGCTCGAACCATTTGCGCAAGATATTGGAGCGCTGCTTGGCGGTGAGCTTGGCCCAGGCCGGGAACGCCTGCGCGGCGGCCTCGACGGCCTGGGTGGCTTCCGCGGCGCCGAGATGCGGCACCCTGGCGATCGTCTGCCCGCTCGCCGGATTGGTCACCGCGATCGTCGCGGTGCCCGACCAGGCGCCGTCGATGAAGCATTGCTCGCGCAGCAGCGACGGATCCTTCAGACGGTCGCGCAGCGAGGCGGCTCGATCGGCGGTGCGGGTGGCGGCGGTGGGGGACATCGGATGCTCCGGCATTGCAGGTGGATTGCAGGCGGGGCCGCGATGGCCCCTGTCGCCGGTCAATATAGGCAAAGATCGCGCGGCGCATAGCGCAGGCCGGGTATCGTGTCCTTCGTGTCACCGCGCTGCGGCGCAAATCACGCCCTCGCCGCGCACGATCAGGCCGCGCCTGCGATCCAGGTGCTGCGCAGATTGATCATCCGGTCGGCCGCGGTGCGGGCATGGGCCCGGGAGGCGGTGGCGCAGACCCGGTATTCGAGCTCGGGGAACGGTTGTGCGGCGCGGCGGCCGAACCACGACCCCGCCCGAGACCTCACCGGAAGTTGCGCCAGCGCGACCGCGAGATTGTCGACCGCCTCGAACCCGTACAGCGCGCCGGTCTGCGCGTAACGCACCTCATAAATCCCGGGACTGATCGGCGCCTCGATATTGCCGCCGCGGCCGGGCTGCGGATAGCGTTTCCAGTCACTCCAGGTCGGGATCATCTCGGTGCTCCGGGCGGGGGCGTCGCAACGTTGAATTGGACGTTTGCTGCCGCCGCGAGGTTCAACACTGCGGCGACTTTGTGAACGCCACGCCATACCGTTCGTTCCCGGCCTTTTTGTCGCTGGGGGCTCGCACCAATGCGAGACTTTGTCGCCCGGCCGCCATATCGCTTGCCGGGCGCAGCGTGCCGGTGAACAATCCGCCCGCTTTCAGAAACTACCAATCAAACAAGGGAGGACGACGATGCAGAGCAGCGGCCAGATCGATCAGAGCTTGCGGCAGATGAGCGAGAACGGCGCCATTCCCGGCGTCGTGGCGATCGCCGGCAATGCGCAGGACGTGTTGTATCAGGGCGCATTCGGCAAGCGTGATCTGTCGAAACCACCGGCGATGACCACCGACAGCGTGTTCTGGATCGCGTCGATGACCAAAGCGATCACCGCCGCGGCGGCGATGCAGCTTGTCGAGCAGGGCAAGCTGTCGCTCGATGAGCCGATCGGCAAAGTGCTGCCGGATCTCGCCGATCCGCTGGTGCTCGACGGCTTCGACGCCGACGGCACGCCGAAGACACGGCCCGCCAAGTCTCCGATCACGTTGCGGCAATTGCTCACCCATACCGCCGGCTTCTGCTACGACATGTGGAACGCCGACATGGTGAAGTACATGGAGCGGCACGGCATCCCCGGCATCATCGGCTGCCAGGAAGCCGCGCTGAAGACGCCGCTCGCCTCCGATCCGGGCACGCGGTGGGAGTACGGCATCAACATCGACTTCGCAGGCAAGGCGGTCGAGGCCGCCAGCGGCATGAAGCTCGACGCGTATTTGCGCGATCATTTGTTTGCGCCGCTCGGCATGACCGACATCGGCTTCAAGATCACCGACGACCAGCGGAAGCGGCTGGTCGCGGTGCATGCCCGCGGCGAGGATGGATCGCTGTCGCCGATCCCGTTCGAGGTCGCGCAGGAGCCGGAATTCCACATGGGTGGCGGCGGCCTTTACGGCACCGCGGCGGACTATCTGAAGTTCACGCAGATGATCCTCAACAAGGGCCGTGGCAACGGCAACCAGGTGCTGAAGCCGGAGACCGTGGCGATGATGGGCCAGAACCACATCGGCGATCTCAACGTCACCAAGCTGAACTCGGCAATCGCCTTCGCCACCAACGACGTCGACCTCTATCCCGGCATGACCAAGAAGTGGGGCCTCAGCTTCCTGATCAACACCGAGAAGACGCCGGAAGGCCGCAGCCCCGGCAGCCTCGCTTGGGCCGGGCTCGCCAATACCTATTACTGGATCGATCCGACCCGCGACGTCTGCGGCGTGATCCTGATGCAGGTCTTGCCGTTCGCCGACGCCAAGTGCCTGGAGGCGTTCGCCGCTTTCGAACGCGGAGTCTATGCCGGCCTCGGCGCCGGACAACAGGCGGCCTGACAGGCTCTCGCGCCGCCGGCGGGGTCGCAATGCCTCGCCGGCGGCGCTATGCTTCGTGAAAGAGGCGACAAGCCCGCACGACGACGACCCGGCGCGCAAGACTGTCCGGGCATACAGGCGAGGACCAAGGACGTGATCAGCTCGACCCCCAGCTATGTCTGCGGCGTCTCCGACGCGCCGCTGTTCGGCATCACCATCGGCCAGGCACTCGACCGCGCGGTGGCGCTGTGGCCGGATCGCGAAGCGCTGGTTTCACCCAGCCATGACACCCGCTGGACCTGGCGCGACTTCGCCGCGCGGGTGGATGCGCTGGCGGCCGGCTTCGTCGCGCTCGGCCTCGAGCGCGGCGCCCGCATCGGCATCTGGTCGATGAACCGGCCGGAATGGACGCTGACGCAGTTCGCCGCCGCCAAAGCGGGACTGATCCTGGTCACCATCAATCCGGCCTATCGCCTGAGCGAACTGGAATTTGCGCTCGCCAAGGTCGGCTGCGCCGCGCTGGTGACCGCCACCGCGTTCAAGACCTCGCACTACATGGAGATGCTCAACACGCTGATCCCGGAGCTGGCGACCTCGTCGCCGGGCGCGCTGCAATCGGCCAAGCTGCCGAAGCTGCGTAGCGTGATCCAGATCGGCGGGCCGAAGTGCCCCGGCACGATCGCGTTCGACGAAGTCGCCACGATGGGCGGCGCGCGGCATCGCGACCAGATCGCCGCCTTCGCAAGCGAGCTTCAGTTCGACGATGCGGTCAACATCCAGTTCACCAGCGGCACCACCGGTTCGCCCAAGGGCGTGACGCTGACGCACCACAACATCCTCAACAACGGTTACTTCGTCGGTCGCGCGATGAAGCTGACCGAACAGGACCGGATCTGCATTCCGGTGCCGCTGTATCACTGCTTCGGCATGGTGATGGGCAACCTCGCCTCGGTCACCTGTGGCGCCGCCATGGTGTATCCCGGCGAAGGCTTCGATCCGCTGGTGACGCTCCAGACCGCGTCGCGCGAGAAATGCACCGCACTGTACGGCGTGCCGACGATGTTCATCGCCGAACTCGATCATCCGGAATTCGCCGGCTTCGATCTGTCGTCGCTGCGCACCGGCATCATGGCGGGCGCGCCGTGCCCGGTCGAAGTGATGCGCCGGGTCAACGATGCTATGAACATGCGCGAAGTCACGATCGCCTACGGCATGACCGAGACCAGCCCGGTCAGCTTCCAGAGCGCGGTCGACGATCCGGAAGACCGGCGGGTGTCGACCGTCGGCCGTATCCATCCGCATGTCGAGGTGAAGGTGGTCGATCTCGACGGCAAGATCGTGCCGCGCGGCACCCGCGGCGAACTCTGCACCCGTGGCTACAGCGTGATGCTGGGCTATTGGGACGAGCCGGAGAAGACCGCCGACGTGCTCGATGCCGCCGGCTGGATGCACACCGGCGACCTCGCCACCATCGACGACGAAGGCTTCTGCAACATCGTCGGCCGTATTAAGGACATGGTGATCCGCGGCGGCGAAAACCTGTATCCGCGCGAGATCGAGGAATTCCTGTATCGCCACCCGAAGATCCAGGACGTCCAGATCTTCGGCGTCGCCGACGACCGCTACGGCGAAGAACTCTGCGCCTGGGTCCGCCCGCGTCCCGGCGAAAGCCTGACCGCCGACGACGTCCGCGCGTTCTGCCAGGGCCAGATCGCCCACAACAAGATCCCGCGCTACATCGAATTCGTCGACGAGTTCCCGATGACGGTGACCGGCAAGATCCAGAAGTTCATCATGCGCGAGAAGGTCGAGGCCAAGCTCGGCCTGAAGGCCGCGAAGACGGCGTGATCTGTCGTTGCAAGTAACGACGTCATTCCGGGATGCGCGCGACAGCGCGCAGACCCGGAATCCAGACATGTTCTGCGAGACGGCGGTGCGACAAGCAGGAGATTCCGGGTTCGCGAACTTCGTTCGCGCCCCGGAATGACTCGGGGAGAGTTCTTACACCGGCAGCCCGTGCTGCTGCGCCAGTTCCTTCAGCGACACCTGCGGGCGGGCGCCGATGTGCTGGATCACTTCGGCCGCCGCCAGCGCACCGAGGCGGCCGGCGTTTTCGTAGCCGAGATCGCGGACCAGGCCGAACAGGAAGCCCGCTGCGAACAGGTCGCCGGCGCCGGTGGTATCGACCAGCTTTTCGATCGACGCCGCCGGCACCAGGGTGACGCCGTCCTTGTCGACCACCGCGCAGCCCTTTTCGCTGCGGGTGACGACCCCGAGCGCGACGTCCTGGGCAAGTTGGGTCAGCGCCGCGTCGAAATCAGAGGTCTGATACAGCGAATGCAGCTCGGCCTCGTTGGCGAAGATCAGGTCGACGGTCTTGGAGCGCATCAGCTCGAGGAATTCGCCGCGATAGCGGTCGACGCAGAACGCATCCGACAGCGTCAGCGCCACCTTGCGGCCGGCGCCATGGGCGATCTTGGAGGCCTTCAGGAACGCTTCCTTGGCCTGCGGCGGATCCCACAGATAGCCTTCGAGATAGATGATCGCCGACGCCGCGATCTTGGCCTCGTCGATATCGGCCGGCGACAGATCCTGCGCGGCGCCGAGATAGGTGTTCATGGTGCGCTGGCCGTCCGGCGTCACCAGGATGTAGGAGCAGCCGGTCGCCGGGCCGGCGGTCGCCGGCTTGGTGTCGAAGGTGACGCCCGCGGCGCGGATGTCGTGGCTGTAGAGCTTGCCGATCTGGTCGTCCTTGACCTTGCCGAGATAGGCGGTGCGGGCGCCGAACGAAGCCAGCCCGACGATGGTGTTGGCGGCCGAGCCGCCGGACATTTCGGTGGCCTGGCCCATGTCGGCATAGATCGCCGCGGCGCGGGCTTCGTCGATCAGCGCCATGCCGCCCTTGGCCATGCCGTGCTTGACCAGGAAGTCCTCTTCGGTGCGGACCAGCACGTCGAAGATCGCGTTGCCGATGGCGAGGACGTCGTATTGGGCTGAGCTCATCGAGTTCGATCCATAGCGGGGAGGAATGAGGAAAATCCCGCGATTGTGCGGGTCGGACCGGTGCATCGCCGGCCGCGCGAAAGGCGCGCCGACCTATCATGTTCGGGTCGGCAGCGGCAAGCGGACCGGCCCGGATCAGCGGGACATCCGGGTTTGCCCGCAGCGCTGGGCCCGATCGACGAAGCGGCGCGGCCGCCGGTCAGGGGCCTCTTTACCACATGGATCAAAAGCTAATCGGCCCAGGCGCTTGAGCGCTCAACCGGGCTATAACCCGGCACATGCTTCGCCCACTGCTCACCGTCTCCGCAGGGACTTTGTCATCACGTTTGTTGGGATTCGTTCGCGACGCGCTGGTCGCGGCGTTGCTCGGCGCCGGCGTGGTGGCGGATGCGTTCCTGCTGGCATTTCAGCTCGTCAATGTGACGCGGCGGCTACTCACCGAAGGCGCGCTCAACGCCGCGCTGGTGCCGGCCTGGCTGAAAGTCCGCGAACACAACGGCGCGGCCGCGGCCGCAGCGTTCGCCGGGCGACTGCTCGGCACCATTGCGCTCGCGACCCTGCTGCTGGCGATCCTGCTCGGGGTGTTCATGCCGCTGCTGATCGCCATGCTGGCACCGGGCTTCGTCGGCCAGCCGGCGCTGCTGATGGCGACCCGCGATGCCCGGCTGATGCTGCCTTATCTGGCCTTCGCCGGTCCGGTCGCGGTGATGATGGGATTGTTCAACGCGCAAGGCAGAGTCGGCCTCACGGCGTTCTCCCCGCTCCTGTTCAACGTGTCGCTGATCGTCGTCACCGCCGCGCTGCTGATCGGACACGACGATCCCGCCACCGCAGCGCTGATCCTATCCGGTACCGTCGGCGTCGCCGGCCTGTTGCAGCTCTCGATTCTGGCGTTCAACGGCCGCGGCGAGCGGTTGGCGTCGCCGCTGCGCGCCGGCTTCGACGCAGCGATGCGGACGTTCTTTGCCAAGGCGATCCCCGGCATGATCGCCAATTCCGGGCCGCAGCTCCTGATCGTCGCCGGTGCGATCATCGCTTCTGCGCAGCCGGCGGCGGTGTCATGGCTGTACTTCGCCAACCGGCTGATCGAGCTGCCGCTCGGCATCGTCGGCGTTGCGATGGGTGCCGTACTGGTTCCCGAACTGGCGCGGGCGGTGCGCCGCGGCGATCGGACCGCGCTGTCGGACGCCGCCTCGCGCGGGCTGGAACTGGCGGTCGGGGTGGCGCTGCCTGCGACTTTCGGACTGATCGTGCTGGCCGAGCCGACCGTGCGGCTGTTGTTCGAGCACGGGGCGTTCAGCGCCGCGGATTCGGCTGCGACCGCCCAGGCGCTGGCGGTGCTGGCGATCGGCCTGCCGGCGCAGGTGCTGGCGAAGAACTGGTCGGCCGCGTTCTTCGCCCGCGAAGATACCCACACCCCGCTGATGGCGACCCTGATTTCGGTGACTGTGGCGCTCGCCGCCGCGGTGGTGCTCGGGCGGCTGTTCGGGGCTTCCGGGGTTGCGGCCGCGATCAGTCTCGGCGCCTGGAGCAATGCAGCCCTGCTGCTGGGGCGCGGCGTGCGGCGCTTCGGCGTCACCATCGATGCGCCGGCACAGCGCCGGCTGATGCTGATCGTGCTCGCCGCCGGTGCGATGGGCGCCCTGCTGTGGCAGGCCTCCGGTTTCGTGCTGCCGATCGCGGTCGCGGGCTCCACTTTGGTCCAAGCCGCTGTGCTGGCGGTCCTGGTCGGCGGCGGCGTGACGGTCTATGCGGCCGCATTGATCCTGCTCGGGGTGGTCCGGCCGAATGCGGCGCTGCGCGCACTGCGGCGGCCGCGCGGCTTGCGCGACTAGCGGAGCTGTGCCACTTCACGGCGCCTTTTCCAGACCAAGCGCGGGAATCACGATCATGGCCATCACGCAGCGGGTATTCTCCGGCATCCAGCCGACCGGCAACCTGCATCTCGGCAACTACCTCGGCGCGATCGTGAACTTCGTGAAGATGCAGGAGACGCACAACTGCGTTTACTGCGTCGTCGATCTGCACGCGATCACCGTCCCGGTGACGGTCTGGGGCGGACCGGACGAGCTGCGCAAGAACATCCGCGAAGTGACAGCGGCGTTCATCGCATCGGGCATCGACCCGAAGAAGCAGATCATCTTCAACCAGAGCCAGGTCGCGGAACATTCCGAGCTGGCCTGGGTGCTGAACTGCATCGCGCGGCTCGGCTGGCTGAACCGCATGACCCAGTTCAAGGAGAAGGCCGGCAAGGATCGCGAGAACGTCTCGGTCGGTCTGTACGACTATCCGGTGCTGATGGCCGCCGACATTCTGGTGTATCGCGCCACCCATGTTCCGGTCGGCGAGGATCAGAAGCAGCACGTCGAACTGACCCGCGACATCGCCCAGAAGTTCAACAACGACTTCGCAGCCTCGATCGCCGCGCAGGGCTTCGGCGACGGCTACTTCCCGCTGCCCGAGCCGGTGATCACCGGCCCGGCGACGCGGGTGATGAGCCTGCGCGACGGCACCAAGAAGATGTCGAAGTCGGATCCGTCGGATTACTCGCGCATCAACCTCACCGACGACGCCGACGCGATCGCGCAGAAGATCAGGAAGGCCAAGACCGATCCGGAGCCGCTGCCGAGCGAAGAAAAGGGGCTGGAGCCGCGACCCGAAGCCGACAATCTGGTCGGCATCTACGCCGCGCTCGCCGGCAAGCCGAAGGCCGAGGTGCTGACCGAGTTCGGCGGCGCACAGTTCTCCGCATTCAAATCCAACCTGGTCGATCTCGCCGTCGCCAAGCTGTCGCCGATCGCCGGGGAGATGAAGCGGCTTTCTGCCGACCATGCGTATGTCGACTCGGTGCTCGCCGACGGCAGCGACCGCGCCCGTGCGATCGCCGGCGAAACCATGGTGGCCGTGAAGGACATCATGGGAATGGTGCGCAAGAAGGGCTGATATCGGTCCCAGCCCTCGTCGTGAGGAGCCCGGCGCAGCCGGGCGTCTCGAACGACGAGCTTGTATCGCCATGGTTCGAGACGCGCAGCTTCGCTGCGCTCCTCATCATGAGGCTTGCCCTTGGAGGGCCTGCCCTTGTCCTTCCCGCTGTCGCCATGGCAGCATCGCGTCGGTGCGCGAGCGCGCGCTTGGGGAACTCCGGGGGCAACCATGAGCAGCCAGCGACGGAGCTACGAATCCGGCCACAAGCCGAAATGCCTGGTGATCGTCGACGACACCGCCGAGTGGGATCGCGCGGTGTACTACGGCAGCCGCTGGGCGGTGCGGGTCGGCGGCGGCGTGGTGATGCTGCGGGTGATCGAGATTCTCGACAAGAACCAGCAATGGCTCGGCGTCGCCGACGTGATGCGCGCCGAAGCGATCGAGACCGCCGAGCTCGCGCTCGACCGCGCCTCGGGCCGCGCCAACGGCGTCGCCGGGATTACGCCGGAGCGGGTGATCCGCGAGGGCGACACCATCGGCCAGGTCCGCGAGGCGATCGAGCAGGACGTCGACATCGTGATGCTGGTGCTGGCGGCGGACGACGGGCCGGATGGCCCCGGCCCGATCGTCTCGGCAATGGTCCGTCATCTCGGCACGTTTCCGGTGCCGGTGATGATGGTCGCCTCCAACCTGACCGACGACGACATCGACGCGCTCGCCTGAGCGCCCCCGAAAACGTGAGCGTTGTCAGCGACTTTCGACACCTTCCGGAGGCGCCCGCGGGTTGACCGTGCGTTTCCGGGAGCTATTTGCTAGGACACACCCTACGCACCGGCCTTGAACCGGCGACGACGGAGACATGCGATGTTCATTCAGACCGAACCGACCCCCAATCCGGCCACGCTCAAGTTCATTCCCGGCCGCAGCGTGCTCGACAGCGGCACGCTGGAATTCACCGATGCGGCCCAGGCGGCGCGTTCGCCGCTGGCGGCGCGGCTGTTCGACATCGACGGCGTCAGTGGCGTGTTCTACGGCGCCGACTTCGTGACCGTCACCAAGGACAGGGGCGAGTGGCAGCACCTCAAGCCGGCGATCCTCGGCGCCATCATGGAGCACTACATGTCGGGTGCGCCGATCCTGGCCGACGGCAAGTCGGACGGTGACGACGGCGACGACGACGAGTTCTACGCCGAGGGCGACGCCGAGACGGTCGAGATCATCAAGGATCTGATCGAAACGCGGGTGCGTCCTGCGGTCGCCAATGACGGCGGCGACATCACCTTCCGCGGCTTCAAGGACGGCATCGTCTATCTCAACATGCGCGGCGCCTGCGCCGGCTGCCCGTCGTCGACCGCGACCTTGCAGCACGGCATCCAGAACCTGCTGAAGCACTTCGTCCCCGAAGTGGTCGAGGTCCGTCCGCTGGCCTGAGCCAGCGATTGCCGTAGCGCTAGGCAAGCCCGACAAACAGGCATGACGCACCGCGCCATGCCGCCCATCCGAATAGTTGTCGATCGATCCGACCGGGACATGACGCAACTGTCGCATTGCTGATATGTTAGCCGGATGCTGATCCTCGCCATCGACACCGCTCTCGACGCCTGCGCAGCCGCGGTGCTGGACACCGAGGCCAACCGGCTGCTGGCCGGCGAATCGCAGGCGATGCAGCGCGGTCATGCCGAGGCCTTGATGCCGCTGCTCGGCCGGGTGATGGACGCCTCCGGGATCGGCTTTCTCGATATCGACCGCATCGCGGTGACCACCGGACCTGGTAGTTTCACGGGGCTCCGCGTCGGCCTGTCGGCCGCGCGCGGGATCGCGCTGGCCGCTGCCAAGCCGGTCGTCGGACTGACGACGCTGTCGGCCTTCGCGGCGCCGCTGGTGAGCGAGACCGACGACACCCCGATCCTGTCGGTGATCGACGCCCGGCACGACCACGTCTACTATCAACTCGTCGCCGGCAACGGCACGATGATCGTGCGGCCGCGAGTGGCGCCGATTGCCGAAACGCTGGAAGCGGCGCGTTACGGCGCGCCGCGACTGGTCGGCAACGCCGCGCAGCTCGTCGCCGAGCGCTGGCCCGCCATGACGCCGCCGCCGCTCGCAGTCGATCAGCGGCCCGCGCCGGATATCGGCTGGCTGGCCTGGCTCGGTGCGGCCGCAACACCGGAAGCCGCGCCTGCCAAGCCGTTCTATCTGCGGCCACCCGACGCCAAACCGAAGCTCGACCCGATCGCGCAATCGGCGCAGCCCGCCGCATGATGCACCGCCGCAACAGCCGTCTCCGCATGAGCCGTCGCCATATGAGCGGTCGATGATGACGTGGCTGGCCGAGTTCTGGGGTTACGCCGATGCGGTCGTCGAGCAGGCGACGCTACGCGATGCGCCGAAGCTCGCAGAGCTTCATGCCGCCTCGTTTCATCGCGGCTGGGACGAGCAGGAATTCGCCGACCTTTTGAGCGAGCGTAACACGCTGGTGCACCGGCTCCGGGTCGGCAGGCGAATCATCGGCTTCGTCGCCTCGCGGATCGGCGCCGACGAGGCCGAGATCCTGTCGATCGCGATCGCCGCATCCTATCGCGGCCGCGGCCTGTCGCGCGAAATGCTCCGAACTCACCTCGGCCACCTCGCCGGCCGCGGCGTCGCCACAGTGTTTCTCGAAGTGGAAGAAAACAATCAGCCGGCGCGGCGACTCTACGATCGTACCGGCTTTCGGGTGGTGGGGCGGCGCGAACGCTATTACCGGCAGCCGAACGGGGAACAATTGAACGCAATGATAATGCGTCGCGACTTGTCCTGATCGTCCTGCGGTGGCAGAACAATGCCTAAGAATGTCATTCACCCGCAACCACGTTGACGCCGATGTCCGAACCCAAGGCAACTGAAATCGAAGCCCGCTGCGCCGCCACCGGCATGCGCATGACGGAGCAGCGCCGCGTGATTGCACGTGTCCTCGCGGACTCGCAGGATCATCCCGACGTCGAGGAACTGTACACCCGCTGCGTCGCGATCGACGACAAGATCTCGATCTCCACGGTGTATCGCACCGTGAAGCTGTTCGAGGACGCCGGCATCATCGAGCGGCACGACTTCCGTGAGGGACGTGCGCGCTACGAACAGATGCGCGACAGCCACCACGATCATCTGATCAACCTGCGCGACGGCAAGGTGATCGAGTTCACCAACGAAGAGATCGAGAAGCTGCAGGCGGAGATCGCCCGGCGGCTCGGCTACAAGCTGGTCGATCATCGGCTCGAACTGTATTGCGTACCGCTGGAAGACGAAAAGTCCTGAGCCGCAGCAGCTCCTGCATCCATCGATCCGCCGCGAGCCGCCCGGTTCGCGGCGTTGTTAGTTCGAATCGCAGCCGGCCGCAGACGTGACCCCCGACCTCGTCATCTTCGATTGCGACGGCGTGCTGGTCGACAGCGAGCTGATCTCCTGCCGCGTTCACGCCGAGACCCTGACCCGCTACGGCTATCCGATCACGCCCGATCAGGTCGCGGCGCGTTTCCTCGGCAGATCGGGGCGCGAAGCGCGGCGTGAAATCGAAGCCGAGCTGGGCCGTCCGTTCGCCGACGATCTCGAAACCCATCTGCTCGACGAACTGCTCCGCGCCTTCGCCGAAACGCTGCAGCCGATACCGTTCGTCTCCGCTGCGCTCGACGCCCTGGGACGACCGTTCTGCGTCGCCTCGAGCGGCACGCTGGATCGCATCCGGGTAGCGCTGACCCATGCGGGCCTGCACGCCCGATTCGCGCCGCACCTGTTCTCGGCCGAGCAGGTCGCCCGCGGCAAGCCGGCGCCCGATCTGTTTCTGTTCGCCGCAGCCCGAATGGGGGCGCCGCCTGAACGCTGCGTGGTGATCGAAGACAGCGTGCCGGGGGTGCTGGGGGCCAAGGCGGCCGGCATGACGGTGCTCGGTTTTCACGGCGGCAGCCATTGCGTCGGCGCCACGGCAGCCGCCCTGCGCGCCGCCGGCGCCGACCGCTGCTTTGCCGACATGCGGCAATTGCCTAGAATCATTGAAGAAATCTGATCTTCGGGCGGGCCGGGCGCGGCAAATCGGCGGCCGCGGCTGGATTTCGGCGGGTTTCGCCTATAAGTCAGCAGCGCGCGCCAGACGCGCGTTTTTTGTTCCGGGCTCCCGCACACGATGTCTCCGCCGCGCAAGCTGCACATCAAGTCATACGGCTGTCAGATGAATGTC
The DNA here is from genome assembly GCF_010906995.1 of Rhodopseudomonas sp. WA056. Taxonomy (NCBI): domain Bacteria; kingdom Pseudomonadati; phylum Pseudomonadota; class Alphaproteobacteria; order Hyphomicrobiales; family Nitrobacteraceae; genus Rhodopseudomonas; species Rhodopseudomonas sp. WA056. The sequence continues at coordinate 15,647 of NZ_QPFS01000062.1, forward strand.
TACGATGCCCAGCGCATGGTGGACGCGCTGGCGCCGGAAGGCTTTGTCGAGACTGCGAACGTGGATGACGCCGACCTGGTGATCCTGAACACCTGCCACATCCGCGAGAAGGCGTCCGAGAAGGTCTATTCCGAACTCGGCCGGCTGCGGGTCGCGCGCGACGAGGCCGCCAGCCACGGCCGGCGGATGCAGATCGCGGTCGCGGGGTGCGTGGCGCAAGCCGAAGGCGAAGAAATCATCCGCCGCGCGCCGGTGGTCGACGTCGTGGTCGGACCGCAGAGCTATCACAACTTGCCGCAACTGCTGGCGCGGGCGAACCGCGACGGCCGCGCGCTGGAGACCGAGTTCCCGATCGACGACAAATTCGGCGTGCTGCCGCAGCCGGCACCGGACGCGATCCGCGCCCGCGGGATCTCGGCATTCGTCACGGTCCAGGAAGGCTGCGACAAATTCTGCACCTTCTGCGTGGTGCCCTATACTCGCGGTACCGAGATGTCGCGCCCGGTGGCGGCGATCATCGCGGACGTCCAGCGGCTCGCCGACCATGGGGTTCGCGAGGTCACGCTGATCGGCCAGAACGTCAACGCCTATCACGGCGACGGGCCGGACGGCGGCGCGTGGTCGCTGGGGCGCCTGGTGCGGCGCCTCGCCGAGATCCCGGGCATCGTCCGGCTGCGCTATTCGACCAGCCATCCCAACGACGTCGACGACGATCTTCTGATCGCGCACCGCGATCTGCCGGCGCTGATGCCGTTCGTGCATCTGCCGGTGCAATCCGGCTCCGACCGCATCCTGGCGGCGATGAACCGCAAGCACACCGCCGACGATTATCGCCGGGTGATCGACCGGTTCCGCGCCGCGTCCGACGCCATCGCGTTCTCGTCGGACTTCATCGTCGGGTTCCCCGGCGAAACCGAGCGGGATTTTTCGGCGACTCTCGCGCTCGTCGCACAAATCGGCTACGCTGGGGCGTATTCGTTCAAATACTCGCCGCGGCCCGGCACGCCCGCGGCGGAGATGCCGGAGATGGTGCCCGCAGCGGTCATGGACGAGCGGTTGGAGCGGCTCCAGCAATTGATCGACCAGCAGCAAGCGGCCTTCAACAAGGCCGCGATCGGACGGACCGTGGAGGTGCTGTTCGAACGCGCCGGCCGCAAGCCCGGCCAGATCGTCGGCCGCACCGCCTATCTTCAGCCGGCGCACGTGATGGCGCCCGACAGCATCGTCGGGCAGGTGCTGCCGGTCCGCGTCGACAGCCTCGAACGCTACAGTCTGCTCGGCGAACTCGCATCTGCAACCTCCCGGCCGGCCGATGCGATGGCCGCCACAGGAGCCTGAGCCCCCTTGGTCAGAAGCGCACCGGAATCGTCCTCGCTCGTTTCCCGCCGCAAACCCGATCGCGACAGCTTGAACCCGCCCGAAACCCAGGTCGTCATCGATTTCGACGACAACCGCGCCGCCTCGGCCCTGGTCGGTCCCTACGGCCAGAACCTCGCTCAGATCGAGCGCAAGCTCGGCGTGGTGGTGGATTCGCGCGGCAATCACATCTCCATCGGCGGCTCGCGGGAAGGCTGCGACGCCGCCCGGCGCGTGCTGGAGACGCTGTATGCGCAGGCGGTGTCCGGCCACGACCTGTCCCAGGGCGACGTCGAAGGCGCGATCCGCGCGGTGATCGCCCAGGGTTCGCTGTTCGAATTCGACACCAAGCAGCCGTCCGGCACCGCGTTCGAGGCGATCAACCTGCGCAAACGCCCGGTGCGGGCGCGCACCGCCGCGCAGGACTCCTACATCCGCGCCCTGAAGCGCCACGAACTGGTGTTCGGCATCGGCCCGGCCGGCACCGGCAAGACCTGGCTGGCGGTCGCCCAGGCCGCGCAATTGTTCGAACGCAAGGAAGTCGACCGCATCATCCTGTCGCGGCCGGCGGTCGAGGCCGGCGAGCGACTCGGCTTTCTGCCCGGCGACCTGCGCGAAAAAGTCGATCCCTACCTGCGCCCGATCTACGACGCGCTGTACGATCTGATGGATGCGCGGATCGTCGAACGGGCGCTGCAATCCGGCGAGATCGAGATCGCGCCGCTGGCGTTCATGCGCGGCCGCACCCTGACCAACGCGGCGATCATCCTCGACGAGGCGCAGAACACCACCTCGATGCAGATGAAAATGTTTCTCACCCGGCTCGGCGAAAACAGCCGGATGATCATCACCGGCGACCCCAGCCAGGTCGACCTGCCGAACGGCCAGACCTCCGGCCTGTCCGAAGCGGTGCGGCTGTTGTCCGGGGTCGAGGGCATCGCCCAGGTGGAGTTCAGGGCCGAGGACGTGATCCGCCACGAACTGGTGGCGCGGATCGTCGCCGCCTATGAAGGAGCGCCGCAGAAGCCGGCGAATGGTAAGTCGTGATGTCGCACCCCCGCCTGGGCGCCGCCCGGATTGCAACGGGCCGACCCTGGACAGTAACTTCGTTCCAATGACCCGCACCGCCCATCCTGTCACCGAAGTCGTGATCGAAGCCGATTGCTGGCAGGCCGAATCCTCGGCCGAAGCCGTCGTCCTGCGTGCGATCGAAACCGCCGCGGAAGCGATCGATGCCGGGACCGGCGGCGCCGAGCTGGCGGTGATGCTGACCGACGACGAGCACATCCGGGCTTTGAACGCGTCGTTTCGCGGCAAGGACAAGCCGACCAACGTGCTGTCGTTTCCGGCGGCTCAGCCCGAAGTACAGCCGGACGGCGCGCCGCGGATGCTCGGTGACATCGCGATCGCGTATCAGACCGTCCGCCGCGAGGCCGACGACGAAGGCAAGCCGTTCGGTCATCACCTCAGCCACCTCGCCGTGCACGGCTTTCTGCATCTCGTCGGCTACGATCACGAGACCGATCAGCAAGCCGACGAGATGGAAGACGCCGAGCGGACCATTCTCGCGCGGCTCGGGATTCCGGACCCCTATGCCGGCCAGGATCGGGTGAACTGACATGCCCGACGGCGACAGAGCCCCATCCGATTCGCAGCCCTCGTTGCAGGACACTGCGCGCGGCCAACTGCCCGCAGTGGTGCATCAGGGCGAGGTGCTGAATCCGCACGGCAGCAACTGGCTGATCCGCGCGATCCGTTCGCTGTTCGGCTGGAAGCCCGGCTCGGTGCGCGACGATCTGCAGGTGGTGCTCGACACCAGTCCGCCCGACGACACCGGCTTCTCCACACTCGAGCGCACCATGCTGCGCAACATCCTCGGGCTGCACGATCGCAGGATCGCCGACGTGATGGTGCACCGTGCCGACATCGTGGCGATCAAGCAGGACATCCAGCTCGGCGAATTGCTGAGCCTGTTCCAGAACGCCGCTCATTCGCGCCTCGTGGTGTACAACGAGACGCTCGACGATCCGGTCGGCATCGTCCACATCCGCGACCTCGTCGCGTTCATGACCGCCAACGCCAAGGTACCGCCGGAGACCGTGGCCAAGCGCAAGAAGGCGCTGCCGGCCGGGCTGGACCTGCGCGCCATCGATCTGAAGATGCCGCTGACCGAAACCGGCATCATCCGCAAGCTGCTGTACGTGCCGCCTTCGATGCGGGCGATCGATCTCTTGGCACAGATGCAGGCGGCGCGCATCCATCTGGCGCTGGTCGTCGACGAATACGGCGGCACCGACGGATTGGTGTCGATCGAGGACATCGTCGAACAGATCGTCGGCGAGATCGACGACGAGCACGACTCGACCGAGCCGCCGGCGATCGTCCGTCAGGCCGACGGCTCGTTCATCGCCGATGCCAAGGCCAGTCTCGAAGACGTCTGTGCGATGATCGGTGATCAGTTCGTCACCGGCGAAGCAGGCGAGGACGTCGAGACGCTCGGCGGCTATCTGGTCAATCACGTCGGCCGGCTGCCGGTGCGCGGCGAGGTGATCGCCGGTCCCGGCAATTTCGAGTTCGAGGTGCTCGACGCCGACCCGCGGCGGGTGAAGCGGCTGCGGATTGGGCCGCGCAAGGAGCGCCCGGCGCCGCGATCGCGCGACAGCCGCCGCCGCGAGGCGGCAGCGCCGGATTCGATCGCCCAGGCGACCGAGAGCCCCGGCCCGACCCCGCCGACCGGCGACGGAACCGGCTCGCCGTGATGCGTCAGGGCGTGCTGAGCCGGATCGCCTCGGGCATCATCCTGGCGTGGGGCTGGAAGCGTGCGGTGATCGCGCTGCTCGCCGGGGCGCTGTCGTCGCTGGCGATGGCCCCCTTCAACGCCTGGCCGATCCTGTTCGTCACTTTCCCGGTCGTGGTGTGGCTGATCGACGGCGCCGCGGCCGGCAGGCGGCGCGGCGTCCCCGCGGCCGCGATGGCCGGGTGGTGGTTCGGGTTCGGTTATTTCGTGCCCGGCCTGTACTGGATCGGCTACGCGTTTCTGGTCGACGCCGACACCTTTGCCTGGCTGCTGCCGGTCGCGGTTTGCGGGCTGCCGGCCTATCTGGCGCTGTTCACCGCGCTCGGCTTCGCGGTGGCGCGGCTGCTGTGGCGCCCCGATGGTTTACGCATCCTGTCGCTCGCCCTCGGCCTGACGGTCAGCGAGTGGCTGCGCGGCCATCTGCTGACCGGCTTTCCGTGGAATGCGTTCGGCTACGCACTGACCGAACCGCTGGCGCTGGCGCAGAGCATTTCGCTGATCGGCCTGTGGGGACTGACCCTGCTGGCGGTGGCGATCTTCGCCTCGCCCGCGGTGCTGATCGACGGAGGCCCCGACGCCCGGCGGCGCTGGGCGGCTCCGGTCGCCGCACTGTGCGTGCTGGCGGCGATGACGGTTTATGGCGGCATTCGACTCAAATTGTCGCCAACCCAACTCGTCGACAATGTCCGGCTGCGGATCATGCAGCCCAATCTGCCGCAGGATGCCCGCTTCAATTACTCCGCCAAGGCGGACGTGATGCAGAAATATCTGTCACTGTCGGATCGCTCGACGGGACCGAAATCCACCGGCGTGCGCGATGTTTCGTTGCTGATCTGGCCGGAATCGGCGTTTCCGTTCTTCCTGTCGCGGGAAGCCGACGCGATGGCGCAGATCGCCGATCTGCTGCCGAAAGGCACGGTGCTGCTGACCGGCGCCGTCCGCCCGCCCGAGTTACCGCCGGGGCGCCGGATTACCCGCGCCTACAACTCGATCTACGCGATCGATCACGATGGCGGCATCCTGTCGATCTACGACAAGCTGCATCTGGTCCCATTCGGGGAATTTCTGCCGTACCAGAATCTGATGGAAAAGGTCGGCTTCGTTCAGCTCACCAAGGTGCAGGGCGGATTTTTATCCGGGGTGGCGCGTCACAATCTCGACCTGCCCAACGCCCCGCCGGTGCTGCCGCTGATCTGCTACGAGGCGATCTTTCCCGACGAGATCAGCGTCGGCACGCCTCGTCCCGGCTGGATGCTGAATCTCACGAACGACGGCTGGTTCGGCATTTCCAGCGGTCCGTATCAGCATCTGCAGCAGGCGCGGATGCGTGCGATCGAGCAAGGTCTGCCGTTGGTTCGCGCAGCGAACACCGGCGTTTCCGCGGTGATCGATCCGGTCGGACGGATCGTCGCGGAGCTCGGCCTCGGTATCGAAGGGGTGCTGGATTCGGGGCTGCCAGCGCCGATCGCTCCGACGATCTATGCGCGGGTGGGCGAACTTCCTGCAGCCGTGCTGGTTGCGTTAGTGATGATGCTTGTACTATTACGAAAGCGCCCGGCGGGTTCGTGATAATACGCAGCCCGTTAACGCAACCAGAGATTAAGTTCGAGAAAATTCGCACTCTTGTAGGCCGCGAATTGTCCTCGGCGTAAATTAACGCCGAATCCCCGTCGGATTCCAAAGACATTTGACGACTCCAATATTTGAGGCGTATTCCAACCCGCATACGCTAACTGTTGGCGTATGCACGTGCCTGAGGAGTAAGTGAGATGTCGACTAAAGCGCCCAATCCTGTTGACAAATACGTCGGCAGCCGTGTGCGCATGCGACGCATCATGCTGGGCATGAGTCAGGAGAAGCTCGGCGAAGCGCTGGGTCTGACTTTTCAGCAAGTGCAAAAGTACGAGAAGGGGACCAACCGCGTCGGCGCCAGCCGCATTCAGCAGATCGCTGAAGTCCTGCAGGTCCCGGTATCCTTCTTGTTCGAAGGCGGCCCGAGCGGCGGCCTCGCCAACGGTAGCGGCTTCAGTGAGGCGCCGTCGCCTTCATACGTGTCCGATTTTCTCGCGACTTCCGAAGGTCTGGCGCTGACCCGCGCCTTTACCAAGATCACCGATGCCAAGCTTCGTCGCAGCATCGTCGATCTCGTCGAACGGATCGCCGCGCGCGAAGCGGACGAGACCAACTGATCGACCGACCTTCCATCGCGCCGGCCTCCGCCATGATATAAGCGGGGCCGGTTTTTCGTTCACGGTCGAACAAGACGGCGGCCCTGCATGCAGGGCGGCCTGCTGCAGAAGTGCGAGCACGGTCGTTTGATGTTCAATATTGATCAGCCGGACTCGGCACCAGATAGTGACGATCGCGACGGCGACGTCACAATGCACGATGGCACGATGCACGACGTCACGATGCACGGCCAGGGATCGTTCTTCGGCCGCCGCAAGGGCCACAAGCTGCGCGCGCATCAGGCCGACCTGATCGAGCATCTGCTGCCGCATCTGGCGCTGCAGATCGGCGGGCCGGCTCCCGAACCGCTCACCGCGCTGTTCGATCCGCCGATCGAACATGTTCGCCTCGAGATCGGCTTCGGCGGCGGTGAGCATCTGATCGCCGAAGCGCTGGCGCATCCGGACACCGGGTTCATCGGCGCCGAACCATACGTCAACGGCATGGCCAAGATCCTGGCGCGGATCGAGGCCGACAACATCCGCAACATCCGGCTGTTCGCCGGGGACGCCTCCGAGCTGCTGGCCTGGGTGCCGGCCGGCTCGCTGGCGCGGATCGATCTGATTCATCCCGATCCGTGGCCGAAGCGGCGGCACTGGAAGCGACGCTTCGTACAGGACGGCACCGTCACGGCGATGTCGCGCGCGCTGGCGCCGCACGGCGAATTCCGCTTCGTCAGCGACATCGACGGCTACAACGCCTGGACGCTGGCGCATCTGCTACGCGTACCCGATTTCGACTGGCTCGCCGAGCGCGCCGACGACTGGCGCAAGCCGTGGCCGAACTACACGATGACGCGGTACGGCCGCAAAGCTGAGCGCGAGGGCCGGCGCGCCAACTATCTGCGTTTCGAACGAGCCTGACCCTGCCGGCGATTAGTTCGCCGTCTGCGCGGCGCGACGAGCGTTGCGGACGTCGGTGGCCTCCCACACCATCCGCTTGCCGCGTTCACGGCCGAGCAGTTCGATCGGATCGTGATTGTCGATGTGGCCGAACTGACCTTTGTAGACGCTGTAACCGCACAGCTCCTGCAGCCGCCGTGGGAAGCGCTGCGCGATCTCTCTGGGAATTCCGAGCTGCAGGTTCTCCTGCTGCCGCATCCACCCCCAGCAATAGGCGCAGGAGAACGCAAAGCGGCGCGCCTCCGATGTATTGGGGCCGCCGCCGTGCCACAGCGCGCTGTCGAACAGCATCACGCTGCCCGCCGGCATCGTCGCGGTGATCGCGTCGTAGTCCTGGCCGTACACCGGCGAGGTCTCGTACTTATGACTTCCGGGAATGATCCGCGTCGCGCCGTTAGTTGCGGTGAAGTCCGACAGCGCCCAGATCGCGTTCAGCGTGATCGGAATGTGCGGCCGCGGCAGCGGAATGAGTTGGGTATCTTCGTGGATCGGCTGCGCCTCCTGGCCGGGCCCGAGCACCAGCGAGCAGAACGACGACAGCAGGCACTCCTTGTCGAGCACCGCTTCGACGATCGGCAGCACGCTACCGTGCAGCGGCACCTGCCAGAACACCTCGTCGTAGGTCAGCAGGTTGTTGACCCGCAGCGTCTTGAAGCCTTCGAACGACGTCTTGGCACAATCGAGCTGGTGGTCGCGCTCGATCCGTTCGACCGCCTCGATCAGCGCCGCCACCAATGCGGGATCGGCGGCCCGCTCGATCACGGTGTAGCCGTCATCGCGAATGCGCCGGGCATGCGTGGTGATTTCAGCCTCGCTGAGCATGATCGTCCTCCCTGGCCGGCGCTGTGGCGCGCCGTTGAGGCCAGCATAGGAGGAAATCGGCCACGCTGTCAGCCGGGCGCCGCTTCAGGCGTCGGCCTGCCGCATTTTCCAGAAGCCGAGCACTCGCTGCGCCGTCGACGGCGCCAGCCGCTCGAAATTATGCTGCGCCTCCTCGACATCGGGGCAGACCACCGAGCGGTCCGGGCCGAGCCGCAGCCCGATCAACGCCCGCACCGTCGCCCAGCCGAACCCGAGCGCCTTGCCGAGGATCAGCACCGGATCGTGGCGCTCGCCCGACATCATTTGATCGAGCGTCGAGATCCGGGTGCCGGTCATCGCCGACAGCGCCGCAACGGTCTCTTCGTACTGATGCTCCCGAGCGAAGCCCAGAACGGTGGCCTCGTTCAGTTCGCCCTTGTTGTGCAGGCTGACCACCAGACGCTGCGCCGTGTCGAATTCGCGCTGGACCGAGGGCTGCCGGGATTCGCCGGCGAGTTCGCGCATCGCGCGGTTGATGGCGATCCGGGCGCTCGGCCGCGCGCTTTCGAACAGCCGGCGCCGCACCAGGTCGGTCGAGCACGCGAGGAGATCCTTCAGCCGCGGAGCCGACAGATCGTCCCGGGTACCGACCGCGATCGCCAGCACGCCGTCCTGCGCGGCGCGGCGGATCAGGCCGTTGAATCCGGTATCGGAGAACTGGGCGCCGAGATTGCTCGCGACTTTGCGCACCACGTCACGGTCGCCGCGCCGGACGATCACATCGGTGACCGGGGGCGCGATGGCGGAACGTTCCGAGATCGCCAGCAGATGGGTCTGGCCACGCTGCTTGGCGAGCTCGACCAGGGTCGAATCGTCGATCATCGCCGAACGCCGCAGCAGCGGCCCGGCAATTCCGATGTCCTGGTCGTGCACCAATTGCCGGATCAGTTGCGGCGGCGCGTTGCCGACTTCCGAGAACCGCCGCGCCAGCTCGCTGCGGACCTCGACGTCGATCTCCGGCACCAGCGTCAGCAGGATGCCGTCGAACAGCGCCACGTGATCGGGCCGAAAGCTGTCGGCTCCGCGCACGTAAAGGTCCGAAATGCGGCGCACGGCATCGGCGCGCCGGACAGGGTCGCCCTGCCTGACGATGTCGTCGAGTTCGGGAAGGAGAGAATTCGCGGCAGACATCCATCGTTCTCGCGGTCAGGCCGCATCGGTACAGCCGGAACCTAAAGACGCGGCGTGAACGAAGGGTTGAGCCGCCGCGTCGCATTTGCGCGGGCCGGACGTTCGCCGGCGCAGCGGCCGGCGCCGCTCGGCTCTTGTCGCTGGGCCCGAAAAGCGCTATATCGGCGTCACTTCGAAATTCTCATACGATCCGTATCGAGAGTGGGCCCTGCGGGACCCGCTCTTTTTTATTACCTGGATCGTCGGACTCGGACCGAAGCGCCGTGGGGCGCACGGCCTCATTCACCACCTAGATACCGCAAATCGGCGAGACTTTAGAACGCTTTGACCCAGGATATGACCGAACCGACCGCCGTAACACCGGACACCGATCTGCTGGCCGAACCGCGCCTGGTGATCGAGCCCGGCGTCGCAGCGCGGTTCTGCGCTGTCGCCGAGCCGGTCTTGTTGGCAATGGGATACCGCCTGGTTCGGATCAAAGTGTCGGGCGAAGCCGGTTGCACGGTGCAGATCATGGCCGAGCGGCCGGACGGCACCATGTTGATCGACGATTGTGAAGCGGTATCGCGGGCGCTGTCGCCGGTGCTCGACGTCGCCGACCCGATCGACCGCGCCTACCGGCTCGAGATCTCCTCGCCGGGGATCGACCGGCCGCTGGTCCGCCGTTCGGATTTCGCCCGCTACGCCGGGCACTTGGTCAAGGTCGAAATGGCCGTGGCGCATCAGGGCCGCAAGCGCTTCCGCGGCCTCCTCGACGGCGTCGAGGGTGACGCGGTGCGGATCCAGCGCGACGAAGCGCCCAAGGGCGAAGACCCGCTGGTGCTGCTGCCGATGCACGACATCGGCGATGCGCGGCTGGTGCTGACCGACGAGCTGGTCGCCGAATCGATGCGCCGCGGCAAACAGGCCGAGCGCGACCTGAAGCAGAGCCTCGGGCTGGCACCGGAGCCGCCGCCGCACGCCAAGCGCAGCGATCCGACCAAGAGCCAGGCACCCAAGCGCGGCGCCAAGGCCGCCAAGGCCGCGGCCAAGCCGAAACCGCAGAACACCAAGCAACACCGCCTCGCCGCCGACAGAGCGCGGCGCGGCGAGATCGACACCTCTGAGGGAGACTGACCATGGCCGTCAGCGCCAATAGGCTGGAACTGCTGCAGATCGCCGATGCGGTGGCTCGCGAGAAAACCATCGACCGCGGCATCGTGATCGCCGCGATGGAGGACGCGATCGCCAAGGCGGCGCGCGCCCGCTACGGCTCGGAGACCGATGTCCACGCCGAGATCGATCCGAAGAAGGGCGAGCTGCGGCTGTCGCGCCACATGCTGGTGGTCGAGCAGGTCGAGAACCCCGCCAACCAGATTTCGCTGAAGGACGCGCAGCGCGCCAATCCGGGCGCGCAGATCGGCGACACCATCGCCGACACCCTGCCGCCGCTGGAATACGGCCGCATCGCCGCGCAGTCGGCCAAGCAGGTGATCGTGCAGAAGGTCCGCGAGGCCGAGCGCGACCGCCAGTACATGGAATTCAAGGATCGCATCGGCGACATCGTCAACGGCGTCGTCAAGCGCGTCGAATACGGCAGCGTGATCGTCGATCTCGGCCGCGGCGAAGCCATCATCCGCCGCGACGAGATGCTGCCGCGCGAATCGTTCCGCAACGGCGACCGCGTCCGCGCCTATGTGTTCGACGTCCGCCGCGAGACCCGTGGGCCGCAGATCTTCCTGTCGCGCACCCATCCGCAGTTCATGGCCAAGCTGTTCGCCCAGGAAGTGCCGGAGATCTACGACGGCATCGTCGAGATCAAGGCGGTCGCCCGCGATCCCGGCTCGCGCGCCAAGATCGGCGTGGTGTCGCGCGATTCGTCGGTCGATCCGGTCGGTGCCTGCGTCGGCATGCGCGGCTCGCGCGTGCAGGCCGTGGTGAACGAATTGCAGGGCGAGAAGATCGACATCATCCCGTGGTCGCCGGACATCGCCACCTTCGTGGTCAACGCGCTGGCGCCGGCCGAGGTCTCCAAGGTGGTGATCGACGAAGATCGCGAGCGGATCGAGGTTGTGGTTCCGGACACCAATAACCAGCTATCGCTTGCGATCGGCCGCCGCGGCCAGAACGTGCGTCTGGCCTCGCAGCTCACCGGCTGGGATATCGACATCCTGACCGAGACCGAGGAATCCGAACGCCGTCAGGCCGATTTCGAGAAGACCACCCGGGCCTTCATGGACGCGCTGAACGTCGACGAGGTCGTCGGCCAGTTGCTGGCCTCTGAAGGCTTCACCTCGGTCGAGGAACTGGCGCTGGTCGATCCGCGGGAGCTGGCCTCGATCGAAGGTTTCGACGAGGAGACCGCGGCCGAGCTGCAGACCCGCGCCCGTGAATATCTCGACCAGATCGAATCCGAGCTCGAGGCGCGCCGCACGGAACTCGGCGTCGAGGACGCGCTCAAGGACGTGCCCGGCGTCACATCGAAGATGCTGGTCAAGTTCGGCGAGAACGACGTCAAGACGGTCGAGGATCTGGCCGGCTGCGCCACCGACGATCTGGTCGGCTGGACCGAGCGCAAGGACGGCGGCGAGCCGGTGAAGTATCCTGGCATTCTCGACGGCATGGAGCTGTCGCGCGAGGACGCCGAGCACCTGATCATGCAGGCCCGCGTCAAGGCCGGCTGGATCGACGAGTCGGAGCTGGCCTCCGACGAGGAACCTGCGGACGACGCGTCCGAAGCCGCGGCGGACTGACCCGCCGATGCCTCGCGACCCGAACCCGCGTAGCATGTGAGATGAAAGGTCCGCTGCACTTATGCTCGCTGCCGCTGCAGATCTCGACGACGGACCGCGGGCCAAAACGCCCGCGACCGAACGGATGTGCGCGGTCACACGGCAGGTCCGGCCGACCGGAGAACTGATCCGGTTCGTGGTCGGCCCGCAGGGCGAAGTGGTGGCCGATCTGAAGCGCAAGCTGCCCGGCCGCGGGCTGTGGGTGACGGCGTCGCGCGCGATGGTGGCGCAGGCGGTCCGCCGCCGCGTCTTCGCCAAAGGATTCAAGCGCGACGTCAAGGCGCCGGCGGATCTCGCCGACGCCGTCGAGCGGCTGCTGGTGCGGTCGGCGCAGGATGCGCTGGCAATCACCGCCAAGGCCGGCCAGGTGGTCTGCGGC
>NZ_QPFS01000063.1:0-27716 GCF_010906995.1 Rhodopseudomonas sp. WA056
CGACAAGGGCACAATCCCCGGCGTCACAGTGCTGGTGTCGCGCAAGGGCAAGATCGGCTGGTTCGAGGCGCTGGGCCGCCAGGCACCGGGTTCCGAGGCGCCGATGCGTCGGGACAGCATTTTCCGGATCTTCTCGATGACCAAGCCGATCGTCTCGGTCGGCATCATGCAACTGGTCGAGGACGGCCAGATGCTGCTCGACGATCCGCTCTCGAAGTTCATTCCCGAATTCGAGAACACCAATGTCGGTATCGTCCGCGGCGGCGAGCTCGAACTGGTGCCGCTGCAGCGCCCGATCACCATCCAGGATCTGCTGCGCCACACCTCCGGCATCACTTACGACCACACCGGCGACGGCCCGATCCACAAGATGTACCGCGCCTCGCGGATCCGTAGCCGCAAGATCACCAACGAGGAGCACGCCAGCCTGATCGCCTCGATGCCGCTGGTGTGCCAGCCCGGCGCGGCGTGGAACTACAGCCGCTCGACCGACATCCTCGGCCGGGTGATCGAAGTGGTGGCCGGGCAAACGCTCAGCACGTTTCTCACCGAACGCATCCTGGCGCCGCTGCAGATGGCCGAGACCGGGTTCCACACATCGGCCGAGAACAAGAGCCGCCTCGCCGAGGCGTTCCCGACCGATCCGTGGACCGGCGATCCGGTGGCGCTGTTCAACATGCTGGAAAAGCCGGCGATGGAATCCGGCGGCGGCGGCCTGGTGTCGACCACGATGGACTACGCGCGGTTCTGCCAGATGCTGCTCAGCGGCGGCACGCTCGACGGCACCCGCATCATCGGCCGCAAGACGCTGGAGCTGATGGCATCGAACCACCTCGAGCCGCACATCCCGCCGGACAACTACATCCTGCCGCCCGGCAACGGCTTCGGCCTCGGCTTCGCGGTCCGCACCCAGCCCGGCATCTCGCCCTTCCCCGGCTCGGTCGGTCAGTTCTACTGGAGCGGCATCGCCGGCACGTTCTTCTGGATCGACCCGGCCGAGCAGATGTTCGCGGTGTTCATGTCGCAGGGCCCCGGCCAGCGCGAATACTTCCGCACCCTGGTGCGGGATCTGGTGTACGCGGCGGTGGAGTAGTCGCCTCCGAGAGTCATTCCGGGGCGCTCGCGCAGCGAGCGAACCCGGAATCTCTCTCGTTACTATAACCTCGGGATTCCGGGTTCGCGCTTCGCGCGCCCCGGAATGACCCGAGAGGATCAGCTGATCGTCGCGCCGCCGTCGATCACGATGGTCTGGCCGGTGGTGAAGGTGCCGGCCTTGGAGGCGAGGAAGATCGCGGCGCCGGCGATCTCGTCGGGCTCGCCGATCCGCTGCAGCGGCGAACGCGCGGTCGAAGCCTTCAGCGTCTCCGGGTTCTCCCACAGCGCGCGGGCGAAGTCGGTCTTGATCAGGCCGGGCGCGATGCAATTGACCCGGATGTTGTGCTCGCCGTATTCGCAGGCGAGATTGCGGGCGAGCTGCATGTCGGCGGCCTTCGAGATGCAGTAGGCGCCGATCACGGTCGAGCCCTTCAGGCCGCCGATCGAGGATACGATGGTGATCGAACCGTCCTTGCGCGCAATCATCTGCGGCACGACTTCGCTGATCAGCCAGTGATTGGCCACGATGTTGTTGTCGAGGATCTTGCGAAACTGATCGTCGTTGATGCCGGCCTGCGGGCCGTAATACGGGTTCGACGCAGCATTGCAAACCAGCGCGTCGATCTTGCCGAAGCTCTGCGTCGCTTCCTGCGCCAGACGCTTCAGATCGTCCTTGCTGGAGATGTTGGCGGCCAGCGCCAGCGCGGTGCCCGCACCGAATTGATCGTTGATGGCCTTCGCCACCGCGTCGCAGGCATCCTGCTTGCGCGACGAGATCACCACCTTGGCGCCCTGCTCGGCCATCCGCTCGGCGATCGCCTTGCCGATGCCGCGCGACGAACCGGTGATGACCGCGACTTTGCCGGTCAGGTCGAACAAGCTCATGTTTCTCTCCCGTTGTTAGTGCTGTTGATTATTGCAGTCCGTCATTGCGAGGAGCGAAGCGACGAAGCAATCCAGGATCAGTGTTCTCGACTCTGGATTGCTTCGCTTCGCTCGCAATGGCGGTCAGACGTATCGTGCCATCCCAATGACGGCGCCTAAGCCAGCTTGCTCGGCGTCGCCAGTTCGGGGCCGGCGGGCTGATGCATCGCGGCGTGCGACGGATCGGCGATCCACGGCTGCTGATTGACCATCGGAATCCGCCAGCCCTCGTGGCCATTGGAGGCCATGTGGTCGAGCCGGGTGATCGAGCAATTGTCGATGGTGAAGGCGAGCCCCCGCTCCGGCTGATCGCGCAGCGCCAGGCCGATCGCCGCCTTGATGGTGCCGCCGTGCGCGACCGCGACGATGTCGCAGCCGGGATGCGCAGCGTTGATCCTTTCGATCGCCCGCTTGGTGCGTTCGTAAAGATCCATGAAGCTCTCGCCGTTGGGCGCGCGCTCGTCGATCGGCGCGAACCAGAAGGTGGCGAGGTTGACCGGCAGCTTGGCGAAGAACGCGGCGCGGTTGGTGCCCTGCCAGTCGCCGAGATGCTGCTCGTTGAGATCGGCGTCCTGCGTGATGGTCTCGGGCCGGGGAAAGCCGGCGGCGAAGATCGCTTCGGCGGTCATGTGGGTACGCTTCAGCTTGCTCGCGTACCACACCGCATTCTGCGGCAGCACCCGGCTGACCGCGTCGAACACCACCTTGTCGCTGCAATCGCAATCGATGTCGATCTGGCCGTAGATGTTACCGCCGTCGCTGCGGACCGGCGCGTGCCGCACCCACCACCACCGCGTCGCGGTGACGCCGACCGGCACCGAGTGCTGGGCGACGAACGGTTTGTCGTTGGAAGACGGCGGCACGTTCGTCATGTGAGAAAATCCTTCAATCCGGTCACAAGTCGCTGTACGTCAGACCTCGCATCGTCTCAAGTCACTTGTGTGTCGGACGCGCGATGTCGACGAACGATCGTCGTTCCAATTCCGTCAAACGGCAAACGCCGCAAATGATCAGCAGGGAGCAACGCATGGGCCGCCTCGAAGGCAAATCCATCATCATCACCGGTGCCGGCAGTGGCATCGGCCGCGCGGCATCGCTGCTGTTCACCAAGGAAGGCGCGCAACTGATCGCCGTCGATCGCACCGAGGGCGTCAACGAAACCGTCGCGCTGGTGCGCAAGGCCGGCGGCACCGCCGAGGCGGTGATGGCTGACGCCGGCTCCGAAGACGACGTGAAGGGCTTCGTCGCCAAGGCGCTCTCGGCCTACGGCAAGCTCGACGGCATCTGGGCCAATGCCGGCATCAGCGGCGGCCTGGTGCCGCTGCCCGAACAGACACCGGAGCATTGGCAGGAGATCCTGCGCGTCAACCTGATCGGTCCGTTCCTGGCGATCAAGCACACCATGCCGCATCTGATCAAACAGGGGCACGGCGCAATTGTCTGCACTGCCTCGGTCGCGGGTTTGAAGAGCGGCGCGTCGGGACACCCTTACGCGGCATCGAAGGCCGGCGTGATCAGCCTGGTACAGACCACCGCCTATTCGCTGTCCGGCACCGGCGTGCGCATCAACGCGGTGTGCCCGGGCCTGATCGAAACCGGCATGACCAAGCCGGTGTTCGACGGCGCCCGCGCCCGCGGCACCGATCACAAGATCGGTCAGCTCAACCCGCTGAAGCGCGCCGGCCAGCCGCACGAACTCGCCACCATGGGACTGTTCCTGCTCAGCGACGAAGCGTCTTACGTCAACGGCCAGGCGTTCCCGGTCGACGGTGGCCTGACCGCTTCGATGCCCTATGCGGGCAAGCCGATCTGAGACGGGATGATGAGCGGCGCAGACCGCTCCACACACGACCGTCATCCCCGCGCATGCGGGGATCCAGTATTCCAGGGCGTTCGTGACAACAACGACGCACTGGAATACTGGGTCGCCCGGTCAAGCCGGGCGATGACGACCTTTTCTTGAGATCAATATCGCAATTTCGTCATTCGGGGCGCTGGCGTAACGCGCGCCCCCGGAGGGATGCACACCTGCGGCGTGCATCCCGGAATGACGTTGGTGAGAGCAACAAAAAAGGCGCGATCCTTGCGGACCGCGCCTTTTTCAATATCGAAACCCGCTTACTTCGCGCCGGCCTTCTGGGCGTATTCCCACGCCAGCTCCGCCATCGGCACGGTGCGGGCGGCAGATTCCTTGGCCTTGTCGGAGGCCGCGGTGCCGTCGCGGACCCGGCCGGCGATGCCCGCCAGAATGCCGGCGAGACGGAAGGTGTTGTAGGCCAGATACCAGTTGAGGTCCGGCACACCGGCAATGCCAGCGGCCTTGCAATAGATCTCGGCGGCCTGCTCCAGCGTCGGCAGATTCAGCGCCTTGAGATCGGCCTCGGCGAGGCCCGGCATCGCCCACTGCATCAGCAGATAGGTGAAGTCGGCCATCGGATCGCCGAGCGTCGACAGCTCCCAATCCAGCACCGCCAGCACGCGCGGCTCAGTGGCATGGAAGATCATGTTGTCGAGCCGGTAGTCGCCGTGCACCACCGACACCCGCTCCTGCACCGGCAGCGTGTTCGGCAGCCATTCCATCAGCCGCTCCATCTCCGGGATGGGCTCGGCCACCGACGCCTTGTACTGCTTGCTCCAGCGGTCGACCTGGCGGGCGAAATAATTGCCCGGCTTGCCGAAGTCGCCGAGGCCGATCTTCTCCGGATCGTAGCTGTGAAGCTGCGCCAGGGTCTCGATCTTGGCCTTGAAGATCGCCCATCGCGACTCCGGCGTCTGGGTCGGCAGGGTCGGGTCCCAGAACACCCGGCCCTCTTCCATCGACATGATGTAGAACGACACGCCGATCACCGAGTCGTCGGTGCACAGCGCATAGGCCTTGGCGACCGGGAAGCCCTGCTTGCCGAGTGCGGCGATGACGCGGAATTCGCGGTCGACCGCGTGCGCCGACGGCAGCAGCTTGCCGAACGGCTTGCGCCGCATCACGTAGGAACGGTTCGGGGTGACGAGCTTATAGGTCGGGTTGGACTGCCCGCCCCTGAACTGCTGAACCTCGAGCGGGCCCTGATAGCCCTCGACATTCGCCTGCATCCATTCGGCGAGGCGGACCTCGTCGACCCGATGCCGCTCCTCGACCGGCTTGGTGCCGGTGTAATCGTCGTCGTTTCGCTTCCCGACCAAGTGACGCTCCTTGTTCTTGTTCGCGCGTTACGCGCCGCGCGTTCCGACAATCCAAAAACAGTCATACCCGGGCCTGGCCCGGGTATCCATCTTTTCAAGAGATGGATCGCCGGATCAAGTCCGGCGATGACGTTTTTGTGCAGCTTGCGCGCGGTCAGTGCGCCGCGTTGGCGTATTTCTTCATCTCCAGCCGGGCGATGGCGCGGTTGTGCACCTCGTCCGGACCGTCCGCGAGCCGCAGCGTGCGGATGTTGGCGTAATCCTTGGCGAGACCCGCATCGTCCGACACGCCGGCGCCGCCGAACGCCTGGATCGCTTCGTCGATGATCCGCTGCGCCATCCGCGGCGCCGCCACCTTGATCATCGCGATCTCGAGCTGCGCGGTCTTGTTGCCGACCTTGTCCATCATGTCGGCGGCCTTCAGGCACAGCAGACGGTTCATCTCGATGTCGATACGGGCTTCGGCGATCCGCTGCTCCCACACCGAGAATTCGATGATCCGCTTGCCGAACGCGACGCGCGACTGCAGCCGCTTCACCATCTTCTCCAGCGCTTCTTCGGCCTTGCCGATGGTGCGCATGCAGTGATGGATCCGGCCCGGGCCCAGGCGCCCCTGCGCGATCTCGAAGCCGCGGCCCTCACCGAGCAGCAGATTCGAGGCCGGCACGCGGACGTTCTCCAGCTTGACCATGCCGTGACCGTGCGGCGCGTCGTCGAAGCCGAACACCGGCAGCATCTTCTCGATGGTGATGCCGGGAGTGTCGAGCGGCACCAGGATCTGCGACTGCTGCTGGTGACGCGCGGCGTTCGGATCGGTCTTGCCCATCACGATCGCGATCTTGCAGCGCGGATCGCCGACGCCCGACGACCACCATTTGCGGCCGTTGATGACGTAGTGATCGCCGTCCTTCTCGATCCGGGTCTCGATGTTGGTGGCGTCCGACGAGGCCACCGCCGGCTCGGTCATCAGGAATGCCGAGCGGATCTCGCCGGCCATCAGCGGCCGCAGCCACTTCTGCTTCTGCTCCTTGGTGCCGTAGCGGAACAGCACTTCCATGTTGCCGGTGTCCGGCGCCGAGCAGTTGAACACTTCGGAGGCCCAGGAGATGTGGCCCATCTGCTCGGACAGCAGCGCGTATTCGAGGTTGGAGAGCCCCGCGCCGTGGAATTCATCGTCGTCGTGCGAGGACGGCGGCAGGAACAGGTTCCACAGACCTTCGGCCTTCGCCTTGGCCTTCAGCTCCTCTAGCACCGGAATCACCTTCCAGCGCTCGCCCTCGGCGTCCTGCTGCTTGTAGATCGGCACAGCGGGCCGCACATGGTCGTTCATGAACTTGGTGACGCGGTCCAGCCATTCACGCTGGCGATCGGACATCGTGAAATCCATCAGGCGATCCTCACTGTTTTCCCAGACTGTTTGACCGACGGGGTGCGGCACTGTCGTCCTGCCGCATCGCGCCCGCAAGCCGGATTTCCGCCCCGCGCCTCCCGACAGCCGGGCGGCCACGAACCGCGAAAACGACGCTGCCGGCGTCGCAGCGCCCGACGGCGCATTGACTTCCGGCTGTGAAACGATAGTTTCATACAGTTGTTTGAATTGCAACAGCGATGATTTCCCGCGGAGCGGCATGTCGACCGACACCACACGCAGCGCCATCCTGATCGCCGCCGAACGGCTTTACGCCGAGCGCGGCTTCGGCGACGTCACCTTGCGCGACATCGTCGCCGCGGCTGGAGTCAACCTTGCCGCGGTGAACTATCACTTCGGCTCCAAGGACGAACTGATCGCCGAGCTGTTCGTGACGCGTTCGATCGTCACCAATCGCGCGCGGCTGAACGAGCTGAAAGCCGCCGAAGCCGCCGGCGGCGGCCGGGCCCCCATCGAAGCGGTGCTGCGCGCGCTGATCGCTCCCTCGTTGCGTGGCTGTCTCGGCCCCGACAGCCAGCGCTCCGACGCCGCGCGGTTCATGATCCGCGCCTCGATCGAGACCATCCCGCCGATCCGCAAGATCAAGAATCGCGAAGTCGATCACTTGCGCAAATTCGCCGCGGCGATGCGGCGATCACTGCCCGGCAAGCCGGACGCCGAGATCTATTGGGGCCTGCACTTCGCCCTCGCAATGGCGCAGCAGACCGTGCGCGACAGCGAGCGCCTGCTGCGGCTGTCGGAAGGCATCTGCGATCTCGACGACGTCGACGGCGTGATCGACCGCGTCGTTGCGGTGGCGTCGCTGGCACTGAAGATGGGCATGACCGGCGACGCCGAGGCTGCCACCGCTGAAAAGTCCGAGGCGCGGAAGCGGTGAATCCTCCCCGAGCGGTTTGACAAACTGCACAGAGTCGTCATCCTGAGGCGCGCGACTTCGGCGCGCCTCGAAGGATGGCCGCCATGGGCATCCACGTGTACATGCTACGCTGCGCCGACGGCTCCTACGATGTCGGCAGCGCGACAGGTGAAGATCTTTCCAACCGCATTGAACAGTACAACGCGGGAACCTTCCCCGGCTACACCTCGCGCCGACGACCGGTCGCCCTGGTTTGGTCTGAACAGCTCGATCGCATCACCGACGGCATCGCCGCCGAACGACGGGTGAAGGGCTGGAGCCGGGCGAACTGATCCGCGGCGATTGGAACGGCGTCCAGCAGCTCGCACGGCGACGAACTGGACGTCCGCGCGGCGCGTAACTCGCTTCATCTGCGTGGCTGTCATCCTTCGAGGCGCGCCAAAGCGCGCACCTCAGGATGACGGCAGGAGATGGACTGAGTTCGTCGAAACGCCTCTCAAATCGCCAGATAGCGATGCCGTAGCTCTTCGCTGTCGAGCACGTGCTTGGCGCTGCCGTCGAACACCACTTCCCCGGTATCGAGGATGACGGCGCGGTCGGACAGTTCCAGCGCCGCCACGGCGTTCTGCTCGACGATGATGGTGGTGATGCCGGCGGCGCGGACTTCGCGCAACGCCTTGGCAATGTCGTGCCGGACCACCGGTGCGAGCCCTTCATAGGGCTCGTCGAGCAGCAGCAGCTTCAGGTCGCGGGCGAGCGCGCGGGCGATCGCCAGCATCTGCTGCTCGCCGCCGGACATCGTGACGCCTTCCTGCTTGCGGCGTTCGGCGAGCCGCGGGAACAGCGCGTAGATCCGCTCGAACGACCAGCCAACGCTGCCCGAGATGACGGCGATCTGCAGATTCTGCTCGACCGTCATGCCCGGGATGATGCGGCGATCTTCCTGCACCAACTGAATGCCGGCCTGCGCCGCGACATAGTTCGGCTTGCCGTGCAGCGCCACGCCGTCGAGGATCACCTCGCCCGAAACCAGTTCGGGCGTCGAAGCACGGGCGATCGAGCGCAGCGTCGAGGTCTTGCCGGCGCCATTGCGGCCGAGCAGCGCCAGGATTTCGCCCTTGTTCAGGTCGAACGAGACGTTCTGCACGATGTAGCTGTCGCCGTAATACGAATTCAGATTGCGGCAGCGAAAGAATGGCGTCGCGCCCGCTTGCGCCGAGCCGGGCCGTTCTGCGGTCATCGTCGTCATACCTGTTCCTCGCCGAGATAGGCTTCGATCACTTTCGGGTTGCCCTTGATCTCGTCGGGCACGCCCTGCGCGATGACACGGCCGCCGGCCAGCACCGTGATGCGATCGGCCAGCGAGAACACCACGTGCATGTCGTGTTCGATGATCACGATCGTCATGCCGGACTGTTTGATCTGCCGGAGGATGTCGATGGTGGCGTTGGTGTCGGCTCGCGCCATGCCGGCGGTCGGTTCGTCGAGCAGCAGCAGCTTCGGCTTCTGCACCAGCCCCATCACCAGCTCGAGGCGCCGCTTGTCGCCGCGCGACAGTGCTCCGGCCAGATGATAGACGTGGTCGCCGAGACCGCGCTCGCGCAGCGCCTGGACGGCGCGCTGGCCGATCTCGCCCTGCTCGTCGAACCGGCTCACCAGCTTGAGACGGAAGGCGCCGTCCTGATGCGACAGCATCGCCATCATGACGTTTTCCAGCACCGTGAGATCGCCGAAGATCTCCGGCGTCTGGAACACCCGCGCCACCCCGAGCTGGTTGATCTCGTAGGGCTTGAGCCCGGTGAGCTGGGTGCCGTGGAACATCACCTTGCCCTGGGTCGGCGGCAGCACGCCGACGCAGACGTTGAGCAGCGTCGACTTGCCGGCGCCGTTCGGGCCGATGATGGCGTGGGTCTCGCCCTCGCGGATGTCGAGGTGAACGTCCGCGAGCGCGTGCAGACCGGCGAACGTCTTGTGGACGTGATCGATGTGCAGGACGATGTCGTTGGTCGCGGTCATGACACGGCCCTCGCTTTCTTCTCGCTAGCCTTCTTCTCGATTTCCGCTGCGCGGTCGTGGGTCGGCATCTCCTCGATCACCGCCTCGCCGAGCGCGTCGCGCTGCGGCGAGTCGCCGAGCGACTTGACCTTCGGAGTGTGCTTGAAGCCGATCAGCCGATTGACGCCTTCCATCACGCCGCCGGGCAGGAAGATCACCACCGCCATGAACAGCAGGCCGAGAGTGAGGTGCCAGCCTTCGCCGACGAACAGGCTCGTCACGCTGACGACGCCTTCGCGGAAGCCGTCCGGCAGGAACGCGAAGAACTTGGCGAGCTGCTGATCGTTGTAGGCCGAGAAAATGTTCTCGAAGTACTTGATGATGCCAGTTCCGACCACCGGACCGAGCAGCGTTCCGGCACCACCGAGGATCGTCATCAGCACCACCTCGCCCGACGCAGTCCATTGCATCCGCTCCGCACCCGCGAGCGGGTCGGTGGCGGCGAGCAGTGCGCCGGCGAGACCGGCGAACATGCCGGAAATCACGAAGGCGGACAGCAGGTAAGGCCTGGTGGAGTAGCCGGTGTAGCCCATCCGGTTCTGGTTGGACTTGATCGCGCGAAGCGTCATGCCGAACGGCGACCGGAAGATCGCGATCGACAGACCGAACGCCGCCACCAGCACCGCGCCGCAGATGTAGAAGCCGGTCCAGCCGGTGATCGTCAGGCCGAACAGCGACGGCATCGGCGAGGCGTAGCCGATCGCGGCGTCGAGCACCCGCGGATCGTCGCGAAGCACGCGCAGGCCGGTTTCGCCGTTCGTGATCGGGGTCAGCACCGAATAGGCCATGTTGTAGCACATCTGGGCGAACGCCAGCGTCAGGATCGAGAAGTAGATCCCGGACCGGCGAAGGCTGACGAAGCCGATCGCCAGCGCCAGGATTCCGGCGAGCACGACCGAGAACGCCACCGCCGGAAGCAATTCCATCGAGACCAGCTTGAACGACCACACCGCCGCGTAGGAACCGACGCCGAGGAACGCGGCGTGGCCGAACGACAGATAGCCGGTGAGGCCGAACAGGATGTTGAAGCCGATCGCGAAGATTCCGTAGATCGCGAACTTCTGCAGCAGGTCGGGATAGCCGGCGCCGATCGGGGTGAAGATGATCGGGCCCAGCGCCACCATCACGGCGAAGCCGATCAACAGCGCGATGTCGGCGAATTTGGAGGTGTGCTTCATCGGATCAGCTCTCCATCACGCCCTTGCGGCCGAGCAGCCCTCGCGGCCGCACCAGCAGAACCACAACCGCGACCAGATAGATGATGATCTGATCGATGCCCGGCAGCAGCGCCTTGACCTCGTTCATCGAGGCGAAGGACTGCAGGATTCCGAGCAGAAAGCCGGCCAGCACCGCGCCCGGCAGCGAGCCCATGCCGCCGACCACGACGACGACGAACGACAGCACCAGGAAGTCCATGCCCATGTGATAATCGGGCGGGACGATCGGGGTGTACATCACGCCGGCCAGACCGGCGACGACCGCGGCGAGACCGAACACGATGGTGAAGCGCCGTTCGATGTTGATGCCGAGCAGACCGACGGTCTCGCGATCCTGCATGCCGGCGCGCACCACCATGCCGAAGGTGGTGAGCTGCAGGAACGCGAACACCAGCGCGATCACCACCAGCGAGAAGCACAGATAGACGATGCGCCAATAAGGATAGACGATCGCCTCGGTGATCTGGAGGCTGCCGGAGAACAGCGCCGGCGCCGATTGCGAGATCGGGTTGGCGCCGAAGAAGTGCTTGACGATCTCCTGCAGCACGATGGCGAGGCCGAAGGTGACCAGGATCTGGTCGGCGTGCGGACGCTTGTAAAAGAACCGGATCAGGCCGCGCTCGATCAGGATGCCGATCAGCAGCATCACCGGAATCGCGAGCAGGATCGACATGGGCACCGAATAGTCGATCAGCACCTTGCCCCAATCGCCCAGCATATCCTGGACGTAGGGCGTCTTGATCTCGAGCGGGCTGCCCCACGGGGTGGTCCGGGTCGGATCGACCTTGACGATCTCGAGAGTCAGCAGCTTGTTGAAGACGACGGCGCAGAACGCGCCGAGCATGAACAGCGCCCCGTGGGCGAAGTTCACGACGCCCAGCGTGCCGAAGGCCAATGTCAGCCCGAGCGCGATCAGCGCATAGGCCCCTCCCTTGTCGAGGCCGTTCATGATCTGCAGAACGATCGCGTCCATGCGTGGTCAATCTCCCCTGTGTCCGTGGCGCCAGCCCGGCGCGCGCGTCCATCGCTAGTCCCCGACGACCGACCTCGGCCGCCAGGCTGGTACAAACATTGGCAGTATCGTGTGTCCCGAAGCTGTGCCTGGACGTCGCAAAACCGCGCCGAACGCACTCGTGAGACACGAAGCGTCGGCCGGCCGCACCGAGGCGCAGCCGGCCGCGATCAGTCCGCCGGGCCGCGATCAGCAGCCCGGCTCGATCAGATCAGCCGCACTTCTTGGCGTCCTTGGAGCCCAGTTCGCCGCCGAAGATGCTCGGATCGTAGGTGACCTGCGACGCAGGCACGATCTTCCGAACTTCAAGCAGATCGAACTTGTCCTTCGGCTTGTCCTTGCCCTGCACCACCAGCACGTCCTTGAAGCACTGATGGTCGGCGGCGCGGTACAGCGTCTTGCCGTTGCCGAGGCCGTCGAACTCGAACCCTTCGAGCGCAGCGATCACCTTGGACGGATTGAACGTGCCGGCGCGCTCGACGGCATCGGCGTAGAGGATCGCCTGGACGTAGCAGGTTTGCGCGGCCTGCGACGGCGGGGTGCCGTAAGCGGCACCGAACGACTTGGTGAAGGCGCTCGTTGCGGCGTCTTCCAGCTTCCAATCCCAGTTGGCGGTGCCGTAGATGCCCTTGATCGCGTCGCCCGCGCCCTGCGCCATCAACTCGGAGAACAGCGGCACGACGATCTCGAACTTCTTGCCGTTCGCCATCTTGTCGCGCAGGCCGAACTGCACCGCCTGGGTCAAGGAGTTGATCATGTCCTTGCCGTAGTGGTTCAGGATCAGCACGTCCGCGCCGGAATTCAGCACCGGCGTGATGTACTGCGAGAAGTCCGCCGCGCCGAGCGGGGTGCGGACCGCCTTGATGGTCTTCCAGCCCTGCTTCTCGGTGGCGTCCTTGATCGACTCCTCCTGGGTCCAGCCCCAGGTGTAGTCGGCGGTCAGGTGGTAGGCTGCGCGATCCTTGCCGTAGGCTTCGGCGAGCACCGGGCCGAGCGCCACGCCCGACATGTAGGCGTTGAAGAAGTGCCGGAAGCCGTAGGCGCGCTTGTCCTTGCCGGTGGTGTCGTTGGAGTGAGTCAGGCCGGCCATGAAGATCACGCCGATGTCCTGACACAGCGACTGCACCGCGACCGCCTCGGCCGACGACGAGCCGCCGGTGATCATGATCGCGCCGTCCTTCTCGACCATGCGCTTGGCCGAGGCGCGGGCCGCGTCCGCCTTGGTCTGGGTGTCGCCGGAAACGAAGGTGACCTTCTTGCCGAGCACGCCGTTACCCTTGAGCGCCAGCGGCTTCATGGTCTTGAGCATGCCGCCGTCGCCCTCGCCGTTGAGGTGCTTGACCGCGAGCTGATAGGCCTTGAGTTCGTCCATGCCTTCGTCGGCATAGGCGCCGGACTGCGGGACGTTGAAGCCGAACACGACTTCCTTGCCCTTCGGCATGTTGCAGAAATCGTCGGCCCACGCGTCGCGGATGAAGAACGTCGGCGTTGCAAGGGCAGCAGCACCGGCCAGGCCGGTCTTGAGCGCAGTTCTGCGGTCGATGATGAATTTCTTGTCGGCCATGGGGCGTCTCTCCTCAGGTTCCTCGGTAAATCGTGTTGTTGTTCTTCCAGTCACGACTAAGGGCGATCAGACGCCGTTGTGACCAGTTGCTCTTCCGGCAACGAAGCCGAAGTCTTGGAGAGCGGGTGGAAATGGGTCAACCGCTCCTTTTGTCTAAGGGAGGGTTCGCGCCCAGGTCGCACAGGTAACTACTAATTCAGTTGACAGAACTAATCGTCACGCCGGCGTGACACTTGTCGGACCGCCCGCATCGAGCTTCGCAGGAAAAGTCACGACGGATCAGCAGAGACCCGCAATCGCAACGTCACATATCGCAATGCACCAAACGATTCACAGCGCGTGCACCCCCGGCCGGCGATGGTCGTTTGTGTCACGATGTGACGTTTGGTCGCGAAAGCGCACGCTCGCGATGCGGTGCGTCAACAAGGCAGCGCACATCCTGCCGCGATCGCGCAAACTGAATGGCGCGCCTTCGGGAGGATATCGAAGATCGAACAGCTCGCCGGTTTGCGTGGCGGGCTCCCGCAAATTGCGCCACAGCTACGATTTACCGAACCAGCTCAACACGTTCTCGGCGCCGCCGAGGCTCGCCGCGTCGCCGTAGAGCGAGGCCAGAAAGGTCGCGCGATGGCTGGCGCCGGCGGTCGGAATCCCCGTCGCCGCATGACCGCCGGCCGACAGCGCCCGATACACCATCGCCGGATGCAGCGCCTCGTCGGCGAGACCGTAGTGAAACCGGATCGGCGAATCGTAGCGCCAGTACGAGGCACGATTGGCGGCGAGGTGGCGGAGGAATGCGCTGTTGCGATCGTCGGTGGCGCGCTCGAAAAACCCCGGCACCAACAGCTCCGCACCGGTGGGAAAAGGCTTGGCCGGGTCGAAGTCGGTTTTATAATCGCTCCAATATTTGCGGGCGAGTTCTCGGAAATCGGGCCGGATGGCGCTGTCCAGCAATCCATTCAGGCCGTAGTACCGTTCGTAGCTGCCGAGCGCGACGATCATGCACAGCGAAATCCAGCTCGGTAGCGCCGGGTACGAGGTCGTACCGGCCGGCAAGGCGAAGCTCTGCGCGCCGGCCCAGTAGCTCCAGGCTTCGTTCAGATCGTTGAACGGACTTGCCGCCGCAGTGGCGGCGATCGGCGTCGACCGGCGGCGCAGCGCCTGATGCAGCCATTGGGTGTTGAGTGCCCCCTGCGACCATCCGTTCAGCAGCAGCTTCGAGGGCGCAAGACCAAGCGAGGTCATCGCCGCCTTCCCGGCCTGAAGGATGTCGAGGCAGGTCTGGACGCTGACGCCCTTGACCACATACGCCTCGTCCCGTCCGTCGCGGAACGGGCCCTTGCCGACATAGTCGGCGGCGATCACCGCGTAGCCCTGCCCGGCGAAGCGCTGCACGTTGAACAGCGTCTCCAGCGAGTCCGCGGCGTCGGTGAGCGCATAGTCCGGGTCGGCCAGCCGGATCAGATTCGACGGCACCTGATCGAACGACAGGATGGTGCCGTGCTGCCACGATACCAGCGGCAGCTCGCCGATCTTGCCGACCGGCACCGCCAGCAGGCCGCTGACCTGCACCCGCGCGCCGGTTTCCGGAACGCGCGTCGTGGTCACGATCCGGTGCAGATCGACGTCGAACCGTGCGCCGGCGGATGCGGCGTCGAACGGCGGCAGGATCGCCGGCACATTGAACAGCGGAAACGCCTTGGCGACCTCCGCATCCAGCCGCGCGGCGCTGACCCGCGCCGAGCGATCGATCCCGGACCGTGCCGACGACCGGCGCACCGCAGCGTTCGCAGGGCCCAGCCCGGCACCGGCCACGCCGGCGGAGAGCGCGGCACCGAACACCAGGGCTCGCCGGGCCCTATCGATTCGCTCTGCGGATGACTGCGCCTGCGCCGGGGCGGACGGATCATTCTGGGGCGGCATCGGGTCGGACCTCGGCTCTCGCGCTGCGGACGAATCGGCGGTTCAGTCTAGCGCTCGATCGCGCCCCCACCGCCTCGGACAAAGAAAAACGCCGCGCCGGATACGGTCCAAACAAGGACCGATCCGGCGCGGCGCTGGTGTCGTGTGGCGGCGCGTCAACTCACGCGGCGTTCGCGGCTTTCCCAATACGGCTGGCGTAGCTCGCGCTTGAGGATCTTGCCGGCGCCGGACAGCGGCAGCGGCGTCTCGGTGATCTCGACGCTGCGCGGGCACTTGTAGCCGGCGATCAGCGCCTTGCAGTGCGCGATCAGCTCGTCGGCGGTGACGGTGGCGCCGGCCTTGGTGACCACCACCGCGTGGACCTGTTCGCCCCACGCCTCGTGCGGGATGCCGATCACCGCGCATTGCGCCACCGCCGGATGCTGCGCCACCGCGTTCTCGACCTCGACCGAGTAGACGTTCTCGCCGCCGGAGATGATCATGTCCTTGACCCGGTCGACGACATAGACGAAGCCGTGCTCGTCCATGTAGCCGCCGTCGCCGGTGTGCATCCAGCCGCCGAGAAGCGCCCGCGCGGTTTCCTCCGGCCGCTCCCAATAGCCCATCATCACGTTGTCGCCGCGGACGCAGATCTCGCCGACCGTCCCATACGGCACGGTGCGATCCTCGGCATCGACGATCCGAACTTCGCAGCCGAGCGTGGCGCGGCCAGCAGCGCGCTGGCGGCCTTTGGCCTTGCCGTCGCCGATGTGCTCCTTCCAGTGCAGCAAGGTCGCGATCGGCGACAGCTCGGTCATGCCGTAGGCCTGGGTGAACTGCACGTTGGGCAGCGCCGCGCTCGCCCGCGCCAGCACCGCCTCGCTGATCGGCGACGCGCCATAGACGATATTCTTCAGCGACGACAGATCGTAAGTCTTCAGCGCCGGGTGATCGACGAACATCTGGATCATGGTCGGCACCAGCAGCACGTCGGTGACCCGATCGTTCTGCATCGCCTGCATCACGCCCTCCGGCGTGAACGACGGGATCATCACGTTGGAGCCGCCCGACAGCAGCAGCGAATACATCGCCGCGCCGTTGGCGAGATGGAACATCGGCGCCGCGTGCAGATACACAGACGTGCCCGGAAACAGCCCCTCGCCCAGCGCATTGAGCGCGTTCGCCATCAGATTGCCGTGGCTCAGCATCACGCCCTTGGAGCGGCCGGTGGTGCCGCCGGTGTAGAAGATGCCGGCGAGATCTTCGGCCTTGCGCATCGCATCCGGGATCGGCGCGTGCGCGGCGATCAGATCCTCATAGCTCTGCATCCCGGCCGGGACGTCGCCGTCGTCGGCGTAGATCATCGCCATCGACGGGATCGCCTGCGCCAGCGCGGCGCCGGTCGCAGCAAACGCCTTGTCGACCACCAGAGCCACAGCGCGGCAGTCGCGCAGGGCGTCTTCGTTTTCCAGCGCGCTCCAACGGATGTTGAGCGGCACGATGACCCCGCCGCACCAGCCGGCGGCGAGATACATTTCCAGATAGCGATCCGAGTTCAGCGACAGGATCGCGACGCGGTCGCCCTCGCCGACACCGCTGGCGCGCAGGCCCGCGGCGAGACGCGCGACGCGGTCGCCGACCTCGCGCCAGTTACGTCGGCGGCCGGCGCAGACGGTGGCCAGCCCTTCCGGGTTGATCTGCAGCGCGCGCCGCAGGCCGTGGGTGATGTTCATGGTGTCCTCCCTTGGGTCGTTTCCTGTTGTTGTTGCCGTCCGGCGCCTCGAGGGCGCTCTTCTTCTTGGTTGATCGGGTGGCGAGGCCTTCAGTCAGGCGCATCGCGAATTCGTCGGCGATCGCCTCCGGCGACAGCGCACCGTCGCGCTGGTACCAGTGACCGATCCAGTTCAACGAACCGGCGATCGCGAACGCTGTCAACTTCGGATCGCACGGTTTGATCGATCCGTCGGCGACGCCCTCGGCGATGAAGCGGCGGAACGTCTGGTCGATGCCGCGCTTGGCGGCGCGCACGGTCTTTTCGTTCTCGGGCGACAGGTCGCGTGGATTGAACCGCACCATGCTGGCACCGAACTCGGTGGCCATCGTGGTGGCATAGGCACGCACCAGCCCGCGCAGCTTGCCGAGCCCATCGTCACCGGAAGCGTTGATGACCGCGATGATGTCGTCGACCTGCTCCTGGCCGAGCGCCCAGCACTCGAACAGAATCTCCTCCTTGCTGCGGAAGTAATTGTACAGCGCCGGCTTGGTGATGTTCAGCCGCTCCGCCACTTCGTTGAGCGTGGCGCGATGATAGCCCTGTTCGAGAAACAGATGCACCGCCGTTCGCAGCACCGCCTCGCGCTTTTCGTCGCGGGCGCGGCGGCGGTTTTCGAACGGCATCCAGGGCGATCGGTCGTCGGCGGCGTGTCCGCTCATCACAAATTCCGCAGGCAGCAATTTGGCAAATAACTGATCCGGCGCCGATCGATTGACTCGCCAGCAGCTCGCATATATTACTCATGGGTAATAAAAAGTCCAATGGGTAAGTTTAGGGAGGAAACGATGGCGTCACCCGTCCACGTCGCCGGCGTCGGCATGATCCCGTTCGTCAAGCCGGGCGCGAACGAGCCGTATCATTTGATGGGCGCCGAAGCGGCGCGGCTGGCCTTGCGCGATGCAGGCGTCGGTTACGACGCGATCCAGCAGGCGTTCGTCGGCTACGTCTATGGCGACTCCACCTGCGGCCAGCGCGCGCTGTACCAGGTCGGCATGACCGGCATCCCGATCGTCAACGTCAACAACAACTGCTCGACCGGCTCGACCGCGCTGTATCTGGCGCGGCAGGCGATCGCCTCCGGCGCCGCCGACTGCGTGCTGGCGCTCGGCTTCGAGCAGATGAAGCCCGGCGCTCTCGGCTCGGTGTTCGTCGATCGGCCCAGCGCGTTCGAGGATTTCGACGCCGCTGCCGACAAGCTGATCGATGCGCCCGGCGTGCCGCTGGCGCTGCGCTATTTCGGCGGCGCCGGCCTCAGCCATATGCAGAAGTACGGCACGCCGCTGTCGTCGTTCGCGGCAGTTCGCGCCAAGGCCAGCCGCCATGCGGCGAAGAACCCGCTGGCGCTGTTCCGCAAGGAAGTCTCGGCCGACGATGTGCTCAATGATCAGGTGATCTGGCCGGGCGTGATGACGCGGCTGATGGCCTGTCCCCCCACCTGCGGCGGCGCCGCGGCGGTGCTGGTGTCGGAAGCCTTCGCCAAGAAGCACGGCCTTGACACCCGCGTCCGTATCGCCGCGCAGGCGATGACCACCGACACTGCTTCGACCTTCGAGGCGCACGACATGATGCGGGTGGTCGGCTACGACATGGCGCGCGCCGCGGCCACCAAGGTGTACGAGGACGCCGGCGTCGGGCCGGACGACATCGACGTCGTCGAACTGCACGACTGCTTCGCTCACAACGAGCTGATCACCTACGAGGCGCTCGGCCTGTGCCCGGAGGGCGGCGCCGAGAAGTTCATCGCCGACGGCGACAACACCTATGGCGGCAAGTTCGTCACCAACCCGTCGGGCGGTCTGCTGTCGAAGGGCCATCCGCTCGGCGCCACCGGCCTTGCCCAATGCTACGAGCTGACCCGGCAGCTCCGCGGCACCGCGGAGGCGACCCAGGTCGACGGCGCCAAGCGCGCGTTGCAGCACAATCTCGGTCTCGGCGGCGCCTGCGTGGTGACGCTGTACGAGCGCGCGTGAGGCTGACGCAATGGTCGATCAATCCGCTGTTGGTCGCCGGTTCACACCGGTGACCGCCCATGTCGAAGCCGGCCGGCTGCGCTATTTTCTCGACACGCTCGGCGAGACCAATCCGGTGTATCGCGACGCCGCCGCGGCCAAGGCCGAAGGCTTCGCGGCGCCGCCGATCCCGCCGACCTATCTGTTTTGCCTCGAGATGCTCGACAACGAAAAGCCGTTCGAGTTCCTCGAAGCGCTCGAGATCGATCTCGGCCGGGTGCTGCACGGCGAGCAGAGCTTCACCTACCACGCCCCGGTGATGGTCGGCGACAGCCTCACCTTCAGCCCGCAGGTGACCAGCGTCACCGACAAGAAGGGTGGCGCAATGACGCTGATCGGCGTCGAAACCACCGTCACCAATCAGCACGGGGTTCACGTCGCCGATACGACGCGGACCATCGTGGTGCGCAACGGATGACCGACATGATGGACATGACAACTTCCCCCACGGTCGGCGACCGCATCGTCCACAAGCGCTTCCCGGCGATCAACCGTCACCGTCTGGCGCTGTATTGCGGCGCCTCCGGTGATCATAATCCGATCCATGTCGACATCGATTTCGCCAAGGCGTCGGGTTTTCCGGACGTGTTCACCCACGGCATGCTGGTGATGGGCTATCTCGGCCAGGCGCTGAGCGACGCGGTGCCGCCGGGCCGGATCCGCAGCTTCTCGACGCGATTTGCGGCGATCACCCAGCTCGGTGCCGAGATCACCTGCGAGGGCGAGGTCACTGAGCTGATCGAGGCCGGCGGCGAGCGCCGCGCCCGACTCGCCCTGACCGCCCGCGACCAGACCGGCGAGATCAAGCTCGCCGGCGAAGCGATCGTCGCCGTTTAGCACTACCCATCCGTCATGGCCGGGCTTGTCCCGGCCATCCACGTCTTTGCTGTCGTTGACCGCCGTAAGGCGTGGATGCCCGGGACGAGCCCGGGCATGACGACCCACTAATAACTGCGTGTGCGTTCAACAATTTGAAGGACATCTCATGGGCAAACTGCAAGGCAAGGTGGCGCTGGTCACAGGATCGGGCCGCGGCATCGGCCGCGCCATCGCGCTGAAGCTCGCGTCCGAAGGCGCGCGCGTCGTGGTCAACGATCTCGACGCCGAACCGGGCGACGCCGTCGCCGCCGAAATCCAGGCGATGGGCAGCGATGCGATCGCGGTCAACGGCAGCGTCTCGGAGCCGGGCTTCGCCGATCGCTTCGTCGGCGCCGCGGTGGAGAAGTTCGGTGGCCTCGACATCATCGTCAACAACGCCGGCTACACCTGGGACTCGACGATCCAGAAGATGACCGACGAGCAATTCCAGGCGATGCTCGACGTGCATCTGGTGGCGCCGTTCCGCATCCTGCGCGCGGCCGCCGAGCCGATCCGGATCTTCGCCAAGAAGGAAGCCGAGGCCGGCCAGGAAGTGTTCCGCAAAGTCGTCAACATCTCGTCGATCGCAGGGCTCTACGGCAATGCCGGGCAGGCCAGCTACTCGTCGGCGAAAGCCTCGCTGGTTGGGCTGACGCGGACGCTGTGCAAGGAATGGGGCCGCTACAAGGTCAACGTCAATTGCGTCGCGTTCGGCCTGATCAACACCCGCCTCACCCAGCCGATCGAAGCGCAGCAGAAGACCATCGACGTCGCCGGCCGCGACATCAAGGTCGGCGTGCAGCCCCAAATGCTGGAAGCGATGGCACGGATGATCCCGCTCGGCCGCGGCGGCACGCCGGAGGAAGCGGCCGACGCGGTGTATCTGTTCTGCAGCCCGGAATCGAACTACGTCAGCGGCCAGGTGCTGGTCTGCGGCGGCGGCCTGATCCTCTAAGCGAACATACGGCGATGACCCTGGTTCTGTCGGAGCGGCGCGGTGCCGTCGCGATTCTGACGCTGAACAACCCGGCGCAATACAACGCGATGCGCCGCGGCCTGCTCGGCGAGCTCGGCGCCGCCTTGAACGCGGCACTCAAAGACGATGCGGTGCGCGCCATCCTGCTCACCGGCGCCGGCAAAGGCTTCTGCGCCGGCGCGGCGCTCGGCAGCGAGACGTTCGACGCCGGCGCCGACGTCGCGCCGTGGATGCGCGCCGAGCTCAGCCCGGTGCTGGAAGCGATGCGCGGTGCCGCGAAGCCGATCGTGGTCGCGGTCAATGGCCCCGCAGCCGGCGCCGGCGTCGGGCTGGCGCTGGCCGGCGACATCGTGCTGGCGGCGCGCTCGGCCAAGTTCGTGCTGAGCTTCGTCAAGCTCGGCGCCGCGCTCGATGCCGGCACTTCGCTGTTCGTGCAGCGCGCGATCGGCGTGGCCCGCGCCCGCGCACTGGCGCTGCTCGGCCGGCCGCTGTCCGCCGAACAGGCCGAGCAATCCGGCCTGATCTTCCAGGCCGTCGACGACGACCGCCTGATGGACGACGCGATGGCGATCGCCCAGCAGCTCGCGGCCGGACCACCGATCGGCATCGGCCTGATCAAGCGCCAGATCGAAGCTGCATGGAGCGCCCCGCTCGCCGAAGTGCTGGACGACGAAGCCCAGCAGCAGGGCCGCGCGTTCGTCACCGCGGACCTGCGCGAAGGCGCCGCCGCTTTCGTCGAGAAGCGCCCGCCGAACTTCACCGGCCGCTGACGTCGCGCTCAGTCGATCACGATCCAGGCGGGCGCGTGATCGCTCGCCTGCGGCGCCGCCCGCACCTTGCGATCGACGCCGGCCCGCTTCAGCCGCAGCGCCAGCGACGGATCGAGCAGCAGGTGGTCGATCCGCAAGCCCGCGTCGCGCTCGAACCGTTTTCGCCAATACGACCAGAATGTGTATGGCGCGTCGTCCGGATGGCAGTGCCGCAGTGCATCGGTCCAGCCCTGGCGCAGCAACGCCGCGAACAGCTTGCGCGGCGCCGGCTGCACCAGCGCGTCCTTGTCCCATGATTTCGTTGGGTAGATATCGGCCGGCGTCGGCACCACGTTGAAGTCGCCGGCCAGCACCACAGGCGCACCGCTCTTCAGCAGCGTCGCCGCATGGCGGTTCAGCCGCTTCAGCCAGGCGAGTTTCTCGTCGAATTTCGGCCCCGGCTGCGGGTTGCCGTTGGGCGCGTACAGGCAGCCGACGATGATCCCGGCAACCGCCGCCTCAATGTAGCGGCTCTGCTTGTCGTGCGGCGCGCCAGGCAGCCGGCGCCGGGTCACCACGATCTCGCGGCGGCGGGCGAGGATCGCCACGCCATTCCAGCTTTTCTGCCCGGCCCACGCCGCCGTATAGCCCGCTCTGCGCAGCGCCGCTTCCGGAAAGTCCGCATCGGCCGCCTTCAGCTCCTGCAAGCAGACGATCTCCGGCCGCGCCGCCTTCAGCCACGCCAGCAGCACCGGCAGCCGCTTGTTGACATTGTTGACGTTGAAGGTCGCGATCTTCACGCCGCCCCGCACCCGCCTGCCGGCCCTCGGCCTGAGCAACGCGAGCGCGGCCGGATTGATCCCGATGGCGTGAGTGCCTGCGCTCTATTTGCGCCCTGGCTCAGGGCGAGCCGCGCCAAGCCAAAACCCCGGCCGAAAGACCGTAAGCCTCAGACAGTTCTATATATTTTGGATCGGAAGCTGGAGCGGGTGAAGGGAATCGAACCCTCGTATTCAGCTTGGAAGGCTGCTGCTCTACCATTGAGCTACACCCGCAATGCAGCCCCCGTAACACGTTAGCCGCGGAGCCTCAACTCCCCTGGTTGGCGCCCCCCAACTTCGTCTGCCGATCACCGGAATGACCCCGGCGGCCCGCGGCGCAACCCGTCCTGGCCGTAGCCGGGCCGGCCGCCCGCTCGGGCGCGCGCGCTGCGGAACAGAATCGACCGTTCCCGGTTCTCCGGTCGAACCGCGGGACGCGGACCATTCGGGCGGAGGCGACGATGGGATTCTTCAGCAAGGACATTCAGACCATGGAGGACCTGCTGCTGCACGGCCTCCGCGACATCTATTACGCCGAACAGCAGATCACCAAGGCGCTGCCGAAGATGATCGAGCAGGCCACCAACCGTGACCTGTCGCAGGGCCTGAAGGCGCATCTGGAAGAGACCCAGAAGCAGATCGAACGGCTCGACCAGGTGTTCAAGAAGCTCGGCGAGAAGCCGTCGGGCGTGAACTGCCCGGCGATCGACGGCCTGATCCAGGAAGCCGACGAGACCGCCGGTGAGATCGCCGACAAGACCGTGCTGGACGCCGCCATCGTCGCCAACGCGCAGGCGGTCGAGCACTACGAGATCGCCCGCTACGGCACCCTGATCGCCTGGGCCGAAGAACTCGGCCACGACGACATCGTCCGCTTCCTCACCACCAATTTGAACGAGGAAAAGGCCGCCAACACCAAGCTCAACACCGTGGCGCTGCGCAAGGGCGTCAATCGCAAAGCTGCAAGCTGAAAGGAAACAACCGCATGAACCGCACAGCACTCGCACTCGGCTGCCTGCTGATCGCCACCCCGGCGCTGGCGCAATCGGTGACCGAGAAGACCGGCGTCAATTCGGTGCTCGGCATCGCGCCCTCCACCCCCGATTTCGTCAAGCAGGTCGCGATCAGCGACATGTACGAGATCCAGTCGAACCAGCTCGCCGAGCGCAAGGGCAATGCCGCCCAGCAGACCTTCGCCAAGCAGATGATCACCGATCACACCAAGACCTCGAGCGAGCTCAAGGCGATGGTGACCGACGGCAAGGTCAAGGCCGCGCTGCCGACCGCACTCGACTCCGCCCACCAGGAAAAGCTGGACAAGCTGAAGAACGCCAGCGGCGCCGAGTTCAGCGAGCTGTTCGGCGAGCAGCAGGTCGAAGCCCACCAGGACGCGGTGTCGCTGTTCGAACGTTACGCCAAGGGCGGCGACAACGATGCCCTGAAGAACTGGGCCGGCACCACGCTGCCAAAGCTGCAGCACCATCTCGAGATGGCCAAGCAGCTCGAACGCGACCGCACCAGCACGACGTCGCAGTCTGCCAAGTAATCCGCCGATTGCGTCACCAACTGGTCTGAGACTGGAGCCTCGGCCCGGCATCGTCACGATGCCGGGCCGAGGCTTCGAGATGCCTGCCGATTGCGACGAGCTTTTCCGGATCGGTGGAACCGGACTCCTGGTTGCCGCATTGTCCGGTGAAGCTCATTCGGGGGAACATCAGCAAATGACCAGACCGTCGGCGTTTTCCATTTTCCCGCGGGCGTACCGCGCGGGCACAGCTCCGCTCGCAGCGGAGAGCGGTCGATGACCGACGTCAGCGAAACCCTCGAACCGCCCGCTGAGACTGCCGCCGCTGCCGAGGTCGCCTCGAAATCGCCCGAGCCGCCGCCGTATCAGGTGGTGCACGACTCCTCGGCCGTGCGCGAGGGCTTGCCCTATCCGCTCGGCGCCTGCTGGGACGGCAATGGCACCAACTTCGCGCTGTTCTCCGCCAACGCCACCAAGGTCGAAGTCTGCCTGTTCGATGGCGATACCGAGCGGCGCATCGAACTTCCGGAATATACCGACGAGGTGTTTCACGGCTACATCCCGGATGTGGGCCCCGGCACCTTCTACGGGTACCGGGTCTATGGACCCTACGAGCCGGAGAACGGCCATCGCTTCAATCCGAACAAGCTGCTGCTCGACCCTTACGCGCGCGCTCATGCCGGCGAGCTGACCTGGGCTCCGGCCGTGTTCGGCTATGTGATGGAGAGCGGCGACGACACCACGTTCGACGAACGCGACAGCGCACGGTTCGTGCCGAAATGCGTGGTTGTCGATCCGGATTTCGACTGGAAGGGCGAGCCCGGCCGCAAATTCGTGCCGTGGGACCAGGCGGTCATCTACGAAACTCACGTCAAAGGCTTCACCAAGCTGCATCCCGACGTACCCGAAGATCTGCGGGGCACCTATGCGGGCTTCGGCACCAAGCCGGTGGTCGACTATATTTCCTCACTCGGCGTCACCGCGGTCGAGCTGTTGCCGATCCATACCTTCGTCAACGACAGTTATCTGCTCGACAAGAATCTGGTGAATTACTGGGGCTACAACACCATCGGATTCTTCGCGCCCGATCCGCGCTACGCCGCGGACGTGCCCAACAGCCTGCGCGAGTTCAAGGAGATGGTGGCGCGGCTGCACGATGTCGGCCTCGCCGTGATCCTCGACGTGGTCTACAACCACACCGCCGAAGGCAACGAACTCGGTCCGACGCTGTCGTTCAAGGGCATCGACAACGCCAGCTATTATCGCCTGCTCCCGGAGCAGAAGCGCTACTACATCAACGACACCGGCACCGGAAACACCGTCAACCTCACGCATCCGCGCGTGATCCAGATGGTCAACGACAGCCTGCGCTACTGGGCCGGCGAGATGCACATCGACGGTTTCCGCTTCGACCTCGGGACTATCCTGGCGCGCGAGCATTACGGCTTCGACGAGCAGAGCGGCTTTCTGAAATCCGTGATGCAGGACCCACTGCTCAGTTCGGTGAAGCTGATCGCAGAACCGTGGGATTGCGGCCCCGGCGGCTATCAGGTCGGCGGCTTCCCACCGGGATGGGCGGAATGGAACGACAAATTCCGCGATACTGTGCGCGACTATTGGCGCGGCGAAGCACCGGCTGCGGCGCTGGCGCCGCGGCTGTCGGCTTCGGGCGACGTCTTCAACCGGCAAGGACGTCGCGCCTGGGCAAGCGTCAACTTCATCACCGCGCACGACGGTTTCACCCTCAACGACTGGGCGAGCTACAACGACAAGCACAACGCGGCGAACAGCGAGGACAATCGCGACGGCCACTCCTACAACCGCTCGTGGAATTGCGGCGCGGAAGGCCCGACCGACGACGAGACCATTGTGGCGCTACGCGAACGCCAGAAGCGCAACATGCTGGCGACCCTGCTGCTCGCTCAAGGCACACCGATGCTGCTGGCGGGCGACGAATTCGGCCGCACCCAGAACGGCAACAACAACGCCTATTGCCAGGACAACGAGATCTCCTGGGTGCACTGGGACCACGACGAGGCCGCGCAACACCTGCTGGCCTTCACGCAGCGGCTGCTGGAACTGCGCCGGACCACGCCGACGTTGCGGCGCAGCCGGTTTCTCACCGGACAATACGACGAAGAGCTCGACGTCCGCGACGTCACCTGGATCAACGCCAATGGCGGGGAGATGCAGCAGGAGCACTGGGACGACCCAAATGTGAAATGCTTCGGCATGCTGCTCGACGGCCGCGCCCAAACCACCGGCATCCACAAGCACGGTGAGCACGCCACCGTGCTGCTGGTGATGAACAGTTTCGACGGCGTGGTCGACTTCACCCTGCCCGAGGTCCCGCACGGCTCGACATGGTCGCTGCTGATCGACACCAACCTGCCGAGCGGCCTGCCGGACGAGCAGTTCGCCTGTGGCGCGGTTTATCAAGTGACCGCACGTTCGGTGCTGCTGTTCGGGCTGAGCGAGTGACCCACGGCGCGTCGGCGGATCTGCCGCCGACGCGCTGCCACAAATTTGCGCAATGATCTCCGCTGGATGGCGGGAACACCAGGTTCATTCCGCGATTGAGAACAACAGCACGGGCCGGCTGCGACCGCCCCTTTCTCGATCAGCAACGGAGCTCTTCAGGTGATCATTCGCGCGGGCTACCACATCGCGTTCCACTGCTTTCAGGAGACGCCCATCAATCTGCTGCTCAGCGTGCATCCGTCGCGCGCCCAGCATGTGATCGGAGAGCACGTCATCAAGTTTTCTCCGGATGTGCCCGCACACGACTTCACCGATATGTTCGGCAACGTCTGCACCCGGATCGTGGCGCCGCCCGGCCGCATCGACATCAGCAACGACTTTCTGATCGAGGATTCCGGCCTGCCCGACGAGGTCGCGCCCGGCGCCCGCCAGATCCCGGTGGCGGAACTGCCGGACGAGGTGATGGTGTATCTGCTCGGCAGCCGCTATTGCGACACCGACAAGCTGTCGAACCTCGCCTGGTCGCTGTTCGGCGGCACCCCCGCCGGCTGGGAGCGGGTGCAGGCGATCGTCGACTACGTGCATGACCGTATCACCTTCGGCTATCAATTCGCCCGCAACGATCGCACCGCCTCCGAAGGCCATGCCGAACAGATCGGCGTCTGCCGCGACTTCGCCCATCTCGCCGTCGCGCTGTGCCGCTGCATGAACATTCCGGCGCGCTACTGCACCGGCTATCTCGGCGACATCGGCGTGCCGGCCGATCCGGCACCGATGGACTTCTCGGCATGGTTCGAGGTCTATCTCGACGGACGCTGGTACACTTTCGATGCCCGGCACAACACGCCGCGGATCGGCCGCATCGTCATCGCCCGTGGCCGCGACGCAGCCGACGTCGCGATTTCGACCTCGTTCGGCGTCACCAACCTGCTGAACTTCGAAGTGATCACCCATGAGGTGACGAACCAGGAAGCTGCGACGGACGCTCCGCTGTCAAAAGTGGCGTGACACGTTCGGCGTGACGTCGTCGGATCCCAACTCTCCGTCATTGCGAGTGAAGCGAAGCAATCCAGTCTCCGTGGGGAGCATCCGGATTGCTTCGTCGCTTCGCTCCTCGCCACGGGCTCGCGCTCATCACCGGCAAAAGCCCCTCCTGACGGCAAAAGCGGCCGGGCTTGCACCCGGCATTCTGCACCACATGGTTGTTGGTGACGACATGACCGGCGGCGTCCCAGATCGCGCCGGAGCCGGACTGCACCGGAGCCTCCTGCTGTGCGAAGAACGGCGACACC
>NZ_QPFS01000064.1:0-27544 GCF_010906995.1 Rhodopseudomonas sp. WA056
GGATCGGCGCGTGCGTCGAACTGATCAGCAACATCGCCGGCCAGACCAACCTGCTGGCGCTCAACGCCACCATCGAGGCGGCGCGCGCCGGCGAAGCCGGCCGCGGCTTCGCCGTGGTCGCCAGCGAGGTCAAGGCGCTGGCCGAGCAGACCGCCAAGGCGACCGGCGAGATCACCCAGCAGATCAACGGCATCCAGGCGGCGACTGACCAATCGGTGGCCGCCATCAAGGAGATCGGCGAGACCATCGCCAAGATGTCGGAAATCTCCTCGACGATCGCGTCGGCGGTCGAAGAACAGGGCGCGGCGACGCAGGAGATCTCCCGCAACGTCCAGCAGGCCTCGCTCGGCACCCAACAGGTGTCGTCCAACATCACCGACGTGCAGCGCGGCGCCACCGAGACCGGCGCGGCCTCGGCCCAGGTGCTGGCGGCGGCGAAGTCGCTCTCCGGCGATTCCACCCGGCTGAAGGTCGAAGTCTCGAACTTCCTGGAGTCGGTCCGCGCGGCCTGACCGCCCTTCCGATCCCGCCTCCCCATCACCTCGACCGGCGCCCACAGAGCGCCGGCCGATTGTGCTTTTGATGCAGCGATCGCACCCGCCACCGCCCGTACCCGTAACCGCACGAGGTTTTGGTAAAGGCGGCATTAACCAAGCCGGCTTACAGCTCGAAGCAGGTTCCACTGCCGCACCTCTCGGGGCGGCGGACCAGCGCCGGGCGAGGTAAGCGAGCGATGGCCCATCCCGGAAGTCTCATTCGCCCGGCGAACGGCCGCCGGCCGGCGATCGCCCCGGCTCTCCGGCCGCAATCGCCGCTCCGCGAACTGTTCGCCCCCCTCGACCTGCTGCTCGCCTGCGGCGGCGACACCCGGATTGATCTCGATCCGGCCACCGGCCGAAACGGCTATGGCTGCAGCCCCTCGCCGGCGCCCGAGATGGCGCTCTTCTCGTCCTGCACGGCCAGCACGATCTCGCCGCGCGGTTACGAGGCCGCCCGCCGCGCCCGGGATGCGCTGATGTCGTCGGCGATGCTGCACGGCCTCGTCGAATGCTTCGACGACCGGGTTGAGGAGATGCGCGGCGAGCTGAGGACGCTGCTGGGACTCGAAAAAACCGGCGCCGAGATCGTATTCACCTCCTCCGGCACCGACGCCCAGCTCGTCGCCCTGGCGGTCGCCCGCGCGTTGCACGGCGACGACCTGGTCAGCGTGATCACCGCCGCCGATCAGA
Source organism: Rhodopseudomonas sp. WA056 (assembly GCF_010906995.1). Taxonomy (NCBI): domain Bacteria; kingdom Pseudomonadati; phylum Pseudomonadota; class Alphaproteobacteria; order Hyphomicrobiales; family Nitrobacteraceae; genus Rhodopseudomonas; species Rhodopseudomonas sp. WA056. Next base: position 1,230 of record NZ_QPFS01000064.1, read on the forward strand.
CCGGCACCGGCACCGCTTTCACGGCCCGCGGTCTGCATTTCGGCGCCCGCACCGCCAGCGGCGTCACCGCGACGCGCGGCGGTCCGATCGCCGGGCTCGGGCCGATCCGCAGCGTCGGGTTACGTCTGCGCGACGCCGACGGCCGCCTGCGCTCGCCCTCGGCGCTCGACGCCGAAACGCTCGAGATGGTCGAATCCGCCGTGGCACAGGGCGCGCGGGTGATGCTCGAAGCGATGGACTGCTCCAAGCTGGGCCACGCCGCGCCGAGCGACCGCTGCCTCGCCGAGATCGCGGCACGCTGGCCCGGCCGGGTGCAGATCGTGGTCGACGCCTGCCAGGCGCGGCTCGGCAACCGCCGGATCGCGACGCTGCTCGACCGCGGCTTCATGGTGCTGCTGACCGGCTCGAAATACTTCGCCGGTCCCGCATTCAGCGGCGCGGTGCTGCTGCCGCCGCAGCTTGCCGATGCGGTGGAGGCGCTGCCGCGGCAGGCACCGGGACTTACGGGCTATCTCGGACGCAGCGACTGGCCGATGCGCTTGACCTCCTTACGCGAACAGTTTCCGGTCCAGCCAAATTTCGGCCAATGGCTGCGCTGGGAGGCCGCGCTCGAAGAAATCCGCGCCTACATGGCGGTGCCGGCGAAAGTCCGCAGCGACATCATCCGCCAACTCGGCATGAGATTCGCCGAGCTGATCGCCGCTTCGCCATCGGTACGGCTGCTGCCGCCGCAATCGCACAGCGCGCGCGGCGACGAATTCGCCCGCCCGACGATCTTCGGCTTCACCCTGCACCGGGACGCCCGCCCCCTGTCGCTCGCCGAATGCCGCATGCTGCACCGCGCTCTGGCCGAGGGCACCGTGGGTGATGCGCCGTGCCTGCTCGGCCAGCCGGTCGGCTGGGGCGGCCGCACCGACGAAGACGTCGCAGCGCTGCGGCTGTGCATCAGCGCCCGGCACGTCATCGACATTCATGCCGACGCAAGCGCGCGCGACCGCATTCTCGCCGATGCGGCGGCCGCGATGACCACGCTCGATGCGCTACTGCACCGGCCCTCCGTTTTCACCGACACCGCTGCCGAGGAACGCCATGTCCACTGACATCACCCAGCCCGTCGCCGCCGATCGCATCGGCTTCGCCCGCCTGACCAAGCGCGCATTCGACGGCGAGAACCTGTACCCGCTGTGGCGGGAGCTGATGAGCAAGGTCGACGCCGGCACGGCGAGCTCCGGCGAACAGCTCGACCTCGCACTGATCACCCAATTGTTCGGCCACAAGCCGGCCGGCCTGTCGATCCAGACCGAGACGCTGAAGCAGCAGCAACTGTTCCGCTCGCCCTGCGCCAGCGACCATCCGCGGCTGCGCGTGCTGGCGCTCGCCGCCGACATCGACATGGGCGGCAATACGCCGATCGAATTCCTGCTGCAGGATTCCGGACTCGAGCTTCTGACTTTGTATGTGGTCGACGGCATCCCCCTGCCCGATCCGTTGCCGCCCCACGACGTCGCGATCGTGATCGCCTCCGACTCCGACGAATGTCGCGGCGCGCTGGCCACGATCGCGGCGCGCGCAGCCGACTGGCCGGCGCCGCTGCTCAATCCGCCGCACCTGATCCGGCATCTCGACCGCGACAAGCTGTACCGGCTGATCGGCGACGTCGACGGACTGGTGATCCCCGCCACGGTTCCGGTCGGCCGCGACGCGCTGATGGCCGCCGCCAACGGCTCCGCGGCGTTGCCCGAGGTCGCCGGCGGCCTCGACTTTCCGATCATCGCGCGGCCGCGCGGTTCGCATGCCGGCTTCGGCCTCGCCCGGATAGCCGACAGCGCCGGGCTGCTGGATTACTTGCGCGACCGCCAGGAGAGCGACTACTTCATCGCCCGCTACGTCGACTACGCCAGCGAGGACGGCCAATTCCGCAAGTATCGCGTGGTGGTGGTCGACGGCAAACCCTATGCCTGCCACATGGCGATCGCCGACCGCTGGGACATCTGGTACCTCAACGCCGGAATGGCCGAGAGCGAGCTCAAACGGCTGGAAGAGGCGGCGTTCTTCCACACCTTCGATTTCGGCTTCGCGCTCCGCCACAAGACCGCGCTCGACGGCATGATCGAGCGGATCGGGCTCGATTACTTCACCATCGACTGCGCCCAGATGCCGAGCGGCGACCTCTTGGTGTTCGAGATCGACAACACCTCGGTGGTGCACGACATGGACAGCCCGGAACTCTATCCCTACAAGCCGCCGCAGATGCACAAGATCTTCGACGCCTTCGCGTCGATGCTGGAGCGCCGGGTCGACTCCCGTCTGACGAGCGTGGCGTGAGCGACGCGATCCGCGCCGGCGCGAATGCCGGCGCAACCAGCCTCGATCCCGACGATTGGGACGCGCTGCGCGCCGACGCGCACCACATGCTCGACGAAATGCTGGACTACATCGCCGGGGTGCGCGACCGCCCGGTGTGGCAGCCGATCCCGCCAACGGTCCGCGCCGGCTTCGCCGAACCGTTGCCGCGCCAAGGCACGCCGCTGCCGGAGGTGTATCGCCGCTTCACCGACGACATCGCGCCCTACGCCACCGGCAACGTCCATCCCGGCTTCATGGGCTGGGTGCATGGCGGCGGCACCGCGGTCGGGATGCTGGCCGAGATGCTGGCGGCCGGGCTCAACGCCAATTGCGGCGGCCGCGACCATATCGGCATCGAAGTCGAGCGCCAGATCGTGCGCTGGATCGCCGAGCTGTTCGGCCTTCCCGCCACCGCCAGCGGCGTGTTCGTCACCGGCTCGTCGATGGCCAATTTCATGGCGCTATTGGTGGCGCGCACCGCTGCGGTCGGTCCGCAAGTGCGCGAGGGCGGGCTGCCGGGCGAACGGCTCACGGCTTACGCTTCCGCAGCGGCGCACGGCTGCGTGGTGCAGGCCGCCGATTTGGCCGGCCTCGGCCGCGGCGCGCTGCGGCGGATTCCGTTCGGCAAGGATCACCGCATCGATCTTGCCGCGCTGAAGCGGCGGATCGCGGAGGACCGCGCCGCCGGCTGTCAGCCGTTCCTGGTGACCGGCTCGGCCGGCACCGTCGATGTCGGCGCGATCGACGATCTCGCGGCGCTTGCAGAACTATGCCGCGACGAAGGGCTGTGGTTTCACGTCGACGGTGCCTACGGCTCCCTCGGCATGCTGTCCGACGACATTGCGCCGAAGCTCAAGGGACTGTCGGAGGCGGATTCGATCGCGCTCGACTTCCACAAATGGGGCCAGGTCAATTACGACGCCGGCTTCCTGATCGTCCGCGACGGCGAGCAGCACCGCGACACGTTTGCGGCGCCGGCCGCTTACTTGCGCCGCGAGACCCGCGGGCTGGCCGGCGGCTCGCCCTGGCCGTGCGACTACGGCCCCGACCTGTCGCGGGGTTTTCGCGCGCTGAAAACCTGGTTCACGCTGAAGACCTTCGGCGCCGACCGCATGGGCGCGATGATCGCCAACACCTGCAAGATCGCACGCTATCTGGAAAACCGCGTCGAGTGCGAGCCGGAGCTGGAGATGCTGGCACCGGTGACGCTGAACATCGTCTGCTTCCGCTATCGGGCGGTGCCGGACGTGGTGGACGCGCTCAACGCCGAGGTCGTCGCCGACCTGCACGAGTCGGGAATCGCCGCGCCGTCCTCGACCACGATCGACGGCAGGCTCGCGATCCGCGCCGCGATCGTCAATCATCGCACGACGTCTGCGGATGTCGACCGGATGGTGGATGCGGTGCTGCGGTTCGGGAAGCAGCGGGTTGGGTCGTCAGCTTTCCGCGGGTGAAGTGCCGAGGATCACGCTCTCTCGTTCGTCATTCCGGGGCGCTGCGCAGCGGCAAGCCCGGAATGACGATGGAGAGGTTATCAGTTCGCCGTCCAAAACGCAGGCTTGGCGGGCTCCAGCCTTCCGCCGATGCGGACCGGGGCGATCTTGATGGCGAGGCCGGTGGCGTTGTCGGTTTCGACCGCGACGCCGCTCAGCGTGGCGTCGCCGTTGGCCGGCTCAAACCGGCCCTGCGGAATCCCGGTGAGGAAGCGATGCACCGGCTCGTCCTTGTGCATGCCGATCACTGAATCATAGTCGCCGGTCATGCCGGCGTCGGTCATGTAGCCGGTGCCGTTCGGCAGGATCTGATGATCGGCGGTCGGCACATGCGTATGGGTGCCGACCACGAGGCTGACGCGGCCGTCGCAGAAATGGCCCATGCCCTGCTTCTCGCTCGACGCCTCGCCGTGGAAATCGACCACGATGGCGTCCGCCGCGTCGCGCAGCGGACAGGCTTCGAGTTCGCGCGCGATTGCAGCGAACGGATCGTTCAGCGGCTCCATGAACACCCGGCCCATCGCGTTGATCACCAGCACCCGGGCGCCGCTGCGAGTGTCGACCAGCGCGGCGCCGCGGCCCGGCGTGTGGCGCGGGAAGTTGATCGGGCGGACCAGACGCGGCGCGCGCTCGATGAACACCAGCGCCTCCTTCTGATTCCAGGCGTGATTGCCGAGCGTCACCGCATCGGCGCCGGCATCGATGAAGTCGTTGTAGATCGCCTCGGTGATACCAAACCCGCCGGCGGCATTCTCGCCATTGACGATGGTGCAATCGAGCTGCCAGTCGCGGATCAGGCCCGGCAGATGCTCGGCGATTGCGGTGCGGCCGGATTTTCCGACCACGTCGCCGATGAACAGAATGCGCAAACTATCGACTCCGGAAAGTGAGCAGGCCCTGCTCCGTTAGCACATAATCCAGCACCACGTCGTGGGCCGCGGCCGGAACGGCGGGGATTTGCTGCATTGCGAAGGCAAGCCCGATCGCCACCACCGGCCCCTGCGCGCGCAAATATTCCAGCGTGCAGTCGTAGTGCCCGGCGCCGTAGCCGATGCGATGGCCGCTTGCGTCGAACGCGGCGAGCGGCACCAGCACGATGTCCGGCGTCACCTCCGGCGCATCCGGCGACGGCTCGCGAATGCCGAGAGCGCTGCGCTGCAAACCATCGCCGTCGCGCCAGGCGCGGAAGGTCAGCGGCGTGCCCTGCCGCGCCACCACCGGCAGCGCTAGCCTGGCGCCGCCGGCGGCGAGCGCCCGCATCAGCGGAAACGGATCGAGCTCGCCACGGATCGGCGCATAGCCGGCGACCACAGCGCCCTCCCGCAACGAAACCGGCACCCCACCCGCAGCGATGGCGGTTGCGGCGGCGCGGCGATCGTCCTCACTCAGCGCAGACCGCCGCGCCAAAGCGGCAGCGCGCAACGCGGTCTTGGCATCGCTGGAGGCGGCAGGGAGATCGGACATCGGCGGGTTATAGGCGGCCGCGGCGCGCGGATGAAGCTCGGGCGACCGTCAGGCCGGAAGCAGCGGGAGATGAGGTTAAAGTGCGAAGCCACAGTGACCGTTGAAGCACTCGATCCCGGAGTTCCCTACGAAAGTAGGTGGGCACCATATGTCCGGGTCCACGGACCCGGCCAGGGACAGTTCCCGAAAGGATCGATAAGGCCCCGGGGATATATGGCTCCTGACGCGTCCCGCAGCTTCGCCGTGCCAATGTAGCGATCATACCGCCGGTTCGCCAGTCCGTGAGGGGTGGAATTCGACGGCCCGATGAACCACCTGACGTGGACAGCCGTTTCGGCTATCAAGAGCTGTCCCCCGATCGCCCTTAGCATCCCACAGGACGCTCAACCCGGATCGCCATGGCCTCGAAATCCAGCACCACCATCGCCCGCAGAGCCCGCACCCGTGCCGAAGCCGACTTCGCCACCTGGCTGATGATGGCCAAGCTCGGCAGCTTCGACGGCCTGCCGGAGAACGCCCAGAAGGTGCTGAACGGCTACCGCGAACGGCTCGACCAAATGAGCGAGATCGAATCCAAGGCGATCGCGGTGCGCGAGACCTACCAAGCTTACTACAGCGACATGGGCGGCACCGGCGAAGCGCCGGAGCCCGAGCCGCGCGCCGCACCGCCGGCCGAAGGCGGCGATGCAGCGACCGACAACGTGGTGCGGTTCAGGAAACCGCCGAAGCCGAAGGTGACCCGGGTCGCCGACCGCGGCGCCCGCCCCATGCCGCCGAACGCTCCCCGCCGACGGGTGCCGGCGCTGCTGATCTTCATCGCGCTGTGCGCGATCGTGGTGGCGTGGAAGTTTCTGACCAAATAACGCAGCCGCAGCTCATCGCCGGCGCGCCAACGCTCGGGACTTGCCGAGGCGAACCACGCGGGGACCATTGCGGATCAGACCGCCGAGCCGGCGTAGCAGCCGGACGCTGGCCACTGCCACGTAAGACAACAGCGCCGCCAGGAACAGTATCCGGACCGCGATCTGGAACCAATTCAGGTCTTCACCCGTCATCTGCCGACACCTTCTGCAAAGAAGGTCAAAGACAGGTCGACTGAAACGTTCCTCAGCCGAGCCGAACGCGGGAGACAGCAGCGTGAGCGACGACAGCGGGCGCGATCAGGCGCCGAACCAGGACAAGGCCGCGGCAGCGCCGCGCAAATCTTCCGACAAGCGGATGCCGCTGGTCGACAATCTGATCGACATGGTGGTGGACGGCGCGGTCGAGATCACCAAGGTCGCAGCCAAGCGCGCGGTGCGCCGGCTGGTCGCGGGCCCGGTCAAGACCACCGTGACCAAAGCCGCCGCCAAAGCCGGTCTCGCCGACTTCACCGAGCCGCTGGCCAAGCCGGCGCGGACCAAGTCCAAGACCGCAACCACTGCCGGCGCGGCGTCCCGTGCAAAAAAGGCTGCCAAGACCTCGGCGAAGTCGGCGGCGGTCGGCAGGTCCGGGACTTCCAGAGCCGAGACTTCCAAATCCGAGACTTCCAAAGCCAGGACTTCCAAAGCCAGCACGTCAAAGGCCAAAGCTGCAAAGCCAAAAACCTCGTCGTCGAAAACGGCGAAGGCTTCGAGCGCCAAGGCCAAGACGACCAAGTCGGCAGCTTCGACATCAAAGAAGACCGCAAAGCCGAGCAGGCGGTGAAATTGGCGAGGGCACGCGCCGACCGACGCCGGAAAGAAGCCGCAATAGGCGCCTCGTCCGGCTTCCTTCGGCCTTCGCACCCGTCATGCCCGCGCTTGGCGCGGGCATCGTCGTCTTGAACCCCGCACAAGATCAAAGACCTCGATGGCCGGGACACCCCGGCCATGACGCCGTGAATGAGTCGGGATCAATCGTCGTGGATATTAGTCGTGGAAATTACATGCCGCGTTCGATCGGCTGTTCGATTGCGCCGCCGGCTTCGGCCCAGTCTTTGAAAGCGCCGAGGTTGAACACTTTTTCGTAACCGAGATCCTTCAGCACCTTGCCGGCCAGCGCCGAGCGGCCGCCGGAGGCGCAGTACACGATCACCGGACGATCCTTGGCGAGATGCTTATCGTGGAACGGCGAATCCGGATCGGCGCGGAATTCCAGCATGCCACGCGAGATGTTGAGCGACCCGGCGACCTTGCCGGTGTTGCCGATCTCCGGCGCGTCGCGGACGTCGACCACCAGCGCGCCCTGCTCGATCAAATGGCGCGCGTCATCGACGCTCACCCGCGGCACCACCGCGTTGGCGGCTTCCATCATCTGCTTCAACGTCGTCATTCGGTTCTCCCTCGTGGATGGCTCAGCGGATCAGCCAGCGTGGCGTCACCGACGCATACTCGATCCAGGCGTTGCCGAAACGAATTGCCAGATGCCGCTCCTCGCGGCGGATCGCAAGCCGGTCGACCAGCACCGCCATCAGTAGCGCCAGCGGCACAAACCAGCCGTTGCCGACCGCAAGGCCGATGCCGGTCAACAGCAGGGTGTTGGCGAGATAGATCGGGTTGCGGCTGAACCGGAACGGTCCCCAGGTGACCAGCCGGTCGGCGGCGCGATGCGGCAAGACGTTGGTGCGGGCGGCCCGCATTGTCAGGATCGCCCAGACGTCGCCGGAAAACCCCAGCGCGACGAGCACGTAGCCCGTCCATACCACCAGCTCGCTGCGGGGCAGCGGCAACGGCAACACGACGCCGAGCCCGATCGCGGCCAAAGCCGCAATCGCCAGCAGCATCGGCGGCCACGGCAGTCTGTTCGGGCGGGTGCCCTCGGAACCAGTCATCGCAACTCGTCGGCAAACATTCGGTCGGTCGAATATATCGAAGGTCGTGCGGATAGACCAGCCGCCCATGATTCGATCAGGCCGTTCGGGCCGAGATCACGTCATCCGTCACAGCGCCCCGGCCGCCGTCGCCGCGACGATCCGCCAGCGCACACCGCGGCCTGCCAGTTCGTCGCCGAGCGCATCGAGCAACGCGCGCAGTTCCGCAGCTTCGGCGGTGACGATGATCTCGACCGAGAGCGTGTGACCGCGGACCTGCTCGACGATGCTGTCGTAGTCGACATCGCGGCCGTAGCCTTCGACCTCGCGGGCGGTGAAGCCGGTGCGCGCGGTCGGCTCGTGCGCCAGCATCGCGGTGATCACGTCGTCCTTCAGCGCCATCGGCACCAGCAGCGTCAGCACCATCGCGCTCATCGCGGGGCCTCCTGCGTCTTCGGAGCCGGCGGAATCCCGAAGCGGCGATACAGCACCGGCAGGATCACCAGCGTCAGCAGCGTCGAGGTGACGAGACCGCCGATCACCACCACCGCCAGCGGCCGCTGCACGTCGGCGCCCGGACCGGTGGCGTAGAGCAGCGGCACCAGGCCGAACGCAGTGATGCTGGCGGTGAGCAGGATCGGCCGCAGCCGGCGCTGCGCGCCGAGCTCGACGATCTGATCCGGCGGCAAGCCCTGGCTGCGCAGCATGTTGAAATACGACACCAGCACCAGGCCGTTCAGCACCGCGATGCCGAGCAGCGCGATGAAGCCGACCGAGGCCGGCACCGACAGATACTCGCCGGTGATCAGCAGGCTGAACACGCCGCCGATCAGCGCGAACGGGATGTTGATGAACACCAAGAGCGACTGCCGCAGCGACGAGAAGGTGACGAACAGCAGCAGGAACACCAGCGCGAGCGCGATCGGCACCACGATGCCGAGCCGCGCCGCGGCGCGCTGCTGGTTCTCGAACTGGCCGCCCCAGACGATGCTGTAGCCTTCCGGCAGCTTGACCCGCTCGGCGACCGCCGCCTTGGCCTCGTCGACGAAACCGACCAGATCGCGGCCCGAGACGTTGCTCATCACCAGCGCCAGCCTCTTGCCGTTTTCGCGGTCGATCTTCACCGGCCCGTCGATCCGCTCCAGCCTGGCGACGTTGACGAGCGGCACCGACTTGCCGTCGGCCAGCACCAGATTGATGCCGGCGAGCCGTGCTGGGGACTCGCGCAGCGACTCGGTGCCGCGGATCAGCACCGGCGTTCGGCGGCCTTCTTCGACCACGATACCGGCCTGCCGGCCTTCGATCTGGGTGCGCAGCGCCTCGGTGAGCGCGTCGACGTCGAGCCCTAGACGGCCGGCCTGCAGCCGGTCGATCGCGACATTGTAGTATTCGAAGCCTTCGTTCAGCGTGGTGCGGACGTCTTCGGCGCCCTTCAGCGTCTTCAGCGTCGCGGTGATCTGTTCGGCCAGCCTGTTGAGCGTCGGGATGTCGGTGCCGAAAATCTTCGCCACCACATCGCCGCGGGCACCGATGATCATCTCCTGCACCCGCATCTCGATCGGCTGGGTGAACGAGAAGCCGATCCCCGGGAAGCCGGCGAGCGCCTTGCGCAACTCAGCCATCAGCCAGTCCTTGTCGTGCGGCCGACGCCACTCCGCTTCGGGCTTGAGGATGACGTAGGTATCGGTCTGGTTCAGCCCCATCGGGTCGAGGCCGAGTTCGTCGGAGCCGACGCGGGCCACGATGCTTTTGACCTCCGGCACCGCGCCCATCACCGCCTGCTGGATTCGGAGATCGAGATTGACGCTTTCTTCGAGCCCGATCGACGGCAGCTTCTCGACGCTGATGATCGGCGTGCCTTCCTCCATCGTCGGCATGAAGATCTTGCCGAGCTGACCGTAGGCGAACACGGTGGCGACCAGCGCCAGCGCCGACACCGCCAGCACCGCCTTCTCGTGGCGCAGCGCGAACCGCAGCACCGGCATGTAGCCGGCGCTGATCTTGCGCACCAGCCAGGTGTCACCATGGCCGGCAGTCTTCAATAGCAGCGACGCCAGCACCGGGATCACCGTCAGCGCCAGCAGCAGCGACGAGCCGAGCGCGAACACGATTGCCAGAGCCACCGGGATGAACAGCTTGCCTTCGAGACCCTGCAGCGTCAGCAGCGGCAGGAACACGATGACGATGATGCCGATGCCGGAGGTGACCGGCACCACCACCTCGCGCAGCGCCTGATAGATCCGGTGCAGCAGCGGCACCTGCGCGGCGTGGCGGTCGTGCGCCAGATGCGACACCACGTTCTCGACCACCACCACGGCGGCGTCGATCAGCATGCCTATCGCGACGGCGAGGCCGCCGAGGCTCATCAGATTGGCCGACATTCCGGCCCAGCGCATCAGCACGAAGGTGGCGAGCGCCGACAGCGGCAGCGTCAGCGCCACCACCAGCGCGGCGCGCCAGTCGCCGAGGAACAGGATCAGCAGCACGATCACCAGCACCACGGCTTCGAGCAGCGACTTCGACACCGTGCCGACGGCGCGGCCGACCAGATCGCCGCGATCGTAGAACACGTTCAGCGTCACGTCCTTCGGCAGCGTCGGCTCCAGCTCCTTGAACTTGGCGCGAACGCCGTCGACGACGTCGCGCGCGTTGGCGCCGCGCAGGCCGAGCACCAGGCCCTGCACTGCTTCGCCCTGACCGTCGCGCGTCACCGCGCCGTAGCGGGTGATGCTGCCGATCCGCACTTCGGCGACGTCGCGCACCCGCACCATGCCGCCGTCGCGCGACGCCAGCACGATGTCGCGGAGATCGTCGAGATTGCGGACCTGGCCGTCGACGCGGACCAGCAGCACTTCCTCGCCGGCCGACAGCCGCCCGGCACCGCCGTTGCGGTTGTTCTTCTCGATCGCCTTCTCCAGCGTGTCGATGGTGATGCCGTGCGAGGCCATAGCCAGATTGTCGGGCACGATCTCGAAGCTGCGGACGAAGCCGCCGAGCGAATTGACGTCGGCAACGCCCGGCAGCGTGCGGAGCGCCGGACGAATGGTCCAGTCGAGCAGCGTCCGCCGCTCCGCCATCGTCAGGTCGCCGCCCTCGATGGTGAACATGAACATCTCGCCGAGCGGCGTGGTGATCGGCGCCAGACCGCCGGTCAGCCCGTCGGGCATGTCCTTCATCGCCGAAGCGAGCCGTTCGGCGACCTGATTGCGCGCCCAATAGATGTCGACGCCGTCGGCGAAATCGATGGTGACGTCGGCGAGGCCGTATTTGGTGGTGGAGCGCAGGATGGTTTTGTTGGGGATGCCGAGCATTTCCAGCTCGAGCGGCATCGTCACCCGGGTCTCGACCTCCTCGGGCGTCATGCCCGGGGCCTTCATGATGATCTTGACCTGGACAGGCGACACGTCCGGGAACGCATCGATCGGCAGATGCCGGAACGCCAGCACGCCGGCGCCGATCAGCAGCAGCGTGGCCAGCACCACCAGCAAGCGATGCGACAGCGAGAACTCGACGAGACGGGTCAGCATTTACTCGACCCCGCCGAGTCCCTGCCAGGCGCCCTTCAGCGCAGCGATGCCGCGCACCGCGATCCGCTCGTCGCCGCGGAAACTGCCGCTGACCACCGCGAACTGCGGCAGCTCCTCGCGGATCTCGACCGGGGTCGCAACGAAACCGCCGTCGGTCTGCACGAACACGAAGGCGTCCTTGCCCCGCCGCACCATCGCGCCGCTGTGCACCCGCCATTCGGCCGAGCCGCTGGTGATCGGAGCGATCTGTGCTTCGACCACCTGGCCGGGCCGCAGATCGGTGTCGGGCTCGGCGAACTCGGCGCGTACGATCACCGTCTGCGAGGTCGGCTCGACGCTGGAGCCGATCGACACCACCCTGCCGATGCAATCATGGCCACGCAGCGTGACCCGAGCGCCGACCGCAAAATCCTCCGCCCGCAGCGCCGGCACCTGAATTTCGACCCAGAGCGGCGCGAGCTGCGCCAGCTTGAACACCAGCGCCAGCGCCTCGACGGTTTGGCCGGGCGTGGTCGGACTTTCCAGCACCACGCCATCGATCGGCGCGATCAGCGTCAGCCTGGGATCAAGCTTCTGGCTCGCCGCCAGCTTGTCGACCGCGGCTTCGGTCATCCCGACATGCAGCAGCGCCTGGCGGCGCTCGGCAGCGGTGGCGCGAGCTTGTTCGTATTCGCTCTGGGTGACGATGACCTGCTTCTTGGTCACGGCGCCATAAGGCGCGAGCTGTTCCTCGCGGTCGAGATTGGTCTTCAGCAGCCGCTCTTTATTGTAGGCGACGAGATATTCGGCCTGGGCGTTGGCGAGCGCCGGGCTCTGAATTTCGGCCAGCAGGTCGCCGGCCTTCACCACCGTATCGGTGCGCACCAGCAGCCGCTCGATCCGGCCGCCGAGCGGCGCGTTCATCAGCCGGCTGCGATCCGGCGGCACCGCGATCCTGCCCGGAAAACTGAGGCCCGCCGCGGCAGGCTGCTTTTCCAGCGGCGAAGTCTCGATCCCGACCCGTTCGGCCTGCTGCTTGGAGATCGACAGCTCGTCGCCGGCGCGCGCGGTCCCGCACGCCAGCACGGCGGCAATCAGCAAAAGCCAAATGGTCGAAAAGCGGAGCATGGGTTTGTCACTGGCACCTGTGCCGGCCCAAAGATGCCGGACGCGCCGGCTCCCCGCAGCCGCCGCAAAACGTGCTGCTTGCCTATGCTAGCGCGGCTGACAGGACGCTGACAGGGCCATCCGCCGCCAGCGTCAACGGCCGGTATGCGCCGGCAGAAGCTGACTGCCAGTGTTTCGCGGCAGGGCTCTCTCCAGTCCCACGCCGCCTTGCATCCTTCAGGCCGCGCGCTGGGCCAGCATGTCGGCGCGGACCCGGCCGAGATAATCGCGGATACGGTGCGCCAGCGTCTCCGACTGCGACGACAAATGAGTCGAAGCGGTCATGGTCGAGGCGGCGGACTGCTCGGTGTCGCGGGCGCTCGCGGTCACTGCCTGGATGCTGCCGGCAATCTCGCTGACCACGTCGTAGGCCTGCTCGATGTTCCTGGCGATATCGGCGGTGGCGGCCGACTGCGCTTCGGCGGCGCCGGCCACCGCCGCGGTGATGTCATCGACCTCGGTCATCACCACACCGATTTCTCCGATCGAACGGCTGACGAGGTCGGCGGCACCGTGGACATGCTCGACCTGTGCCTCGATCTCCCCGGTGAATTTGGCGGTCTGCTCGGCCAGCGCCTTCACTTCGGCTGCGACCACTGCGAAGCCACGACCAGCCTCGCCTGCGCGAGCCGCCTCGATCGTCGCGTTCAGCGCCAACAGATTGGTCTGACCGGCGATCACCTCGATCGACTTGACCACCTCGGCGATCCGCTCGGCAACGCTGCGCAGGCTGGCGACGTTGGCGGAGGCTTCCGACACCCGGCTCACCGCGCGTCCGACGACTTCGGCGGAACGGCCGATTTCGGCGCCGACCTCGCGGGCGCTGGCCGACAGTTCGGTGGTGGCGGCAGCGACGCTGCGCATGTTGCTGCTGGCCTGCTCGGCAGAGGCCGCGACGCTGGTCAGGCGTTCGCGGGTCAGCGACGCACCGCTGGTCAGACTGCCGGCGGTGTCGCGCATCCCGCGGGAATCCTCGTCGAGCGACGACACCACGTCGCTCACGGCGGCTTCGAGCTGCGCCGCCTGCTGGGCGAAACTGTTGATCCGCACCTCGATGCTGTCGGTGGCGGCATTGATGGTCTTGGCGCCGCGCAGCAGCGCGCCGTGCAGCCCGCCCGGCAGGATGCGACGGAAGTAGCGGCGGTGCTGCACCGCGTCCATCGCCGCGGTGGCTTCGCGCACGAACGCGTCGCAGCCGTCGATCACGTCGTTGACGGCGCGCAGCATGTCGCCGGTGCGGCCGTTATCGGGAATATTCAGGATGCGCGCCTCGAAGTCGCCGGCGGCGATTCTCTGGCAGACGTCACGCGCCTGGCCGATCAGCCACGTAGTCTGCACCATGCGGTACAGCGCAACGCAAGTCGCCAGGATGGCGAAGCTCTGGATCGTCATCGCCGCCGAGCGATAGTCCAGCGCCTCCAGCGCCAGCGCGATTGAAGACGCGACGATGATGAGGGCGATATTAAGCTGCGCTTTGGAGAGCGAACATAAGTTCGTCATAGCTGACCTTCTTGGAGGCGACGAAATCCGTCAGCGCCTTGAGCCCCGCCTCGACCGCCTGCTTGCCGTTGGCGTGCCCCTGCTCGACCCGCAGCACCTCGGCGTAAAGCGGCGCGATCGCACTCGCGACCACGCTTGGATCCGGCATGCGGCGATTGGAGTGATAGGCGACGATGTTGCCGTGCTCATCGAACGACGGCGTGATGTGCGCGAACACCCAATAATGGTCGCCGCTGCGCGCCATGTTCTTGACATAGCCGAAGATCTCGCGGCCCGCGGCTATCGTGTCCCACACCAGGCGGAACACCGCGCGCGGCATGTCGGGATGACGGATCAGGCTGTGCGGCTGGCCGAGCAGTTCCGCTTCGGTATAGCCGGCGATGTGGCAGAACGTGCGGTTGGCGTAGGTGATACGACCTTTCAGATCGGTCTTGGACACGATCAGTTCGCCTGCCGGAAAGAACACTTCCTTGCCGGTCGGGCGGATTTGGACAGCCATCGCCTGTCTCCTTGGAGGGCACGCCTCGGTTTCTCGTAGGATCAGGGATTTGAATTTGTCTTAAAGCCCGACCCCACGCCGCATCATCGCGGCAAAATACGTAGTTGTACGAAGCCTCGAATTGGAACCGCACAAGACTGACTGATTAGTTTGCCGAACCGCTGCCCTCACGCTGCACGTTGCTCGACGAGTTCCTTGCGTACCTGACCGAGATAGCCGTTGATCTGCTGCGCGAGCTGTTCCGATTGCGAGGACAGCTCGGCCGAAGTCGTCATCGTCGAGGCGGCGGCGCGTTCGTTGTCCTGAGCATTGCCGGCGAGCACATGGATGGTCTCGGAAATCTCACGCACCACCGCGAACGCCTCGTCGATATTGCGTGCGATCTCGGCGGTCGACTGCGACTGCGCGCCCGCGGCGCCTGCAACCTGACGCGTGATGCTGTCGATCTCGGCGATCACCGTGCCGATCTCACCGATCGAATGACTGACAGCGCCGGCGGCGCCGTGGACCTGGCCGATCTGGGCCTCGATCTCGCCGGTGAACTGGGCGGTCTGCGATGCCAGCGCCTTGACCTCGTGCGCCACCACGGCAAAGCCACGGCCGGCATCGCCAGCCCGCGCCGCCTCGATCGTGGCATTGAGCGCCAGCAGGTTGGTCTGGCTGGCGATCGCCTGGATCGCCTTGACCATCTCGCCGATATTGTCGGCGACCCGCTGCAGCGCATCGACATTGCCGCTGGCCTCGCCGACGCTGCTCACCGCCCGCGCCACGATCGCGGCCGAGCGATCGATCTCGGTCCGCACGCCGCTGGCGCTCGAGGTCAGTTCGGAGGTCGCGGAAGCGACCGACTGCATGTTGGCGGTCGCCTGCTCGGAGGCGGCGGCGACCGACGCCAGCCGTTCCCGTGCCGACGAGGCGCCGACCGTCAGCGTGCCGGCCGTGTGCTTCATCTGCGTCGACCCCCGATCGAGCGCGCTAACGATCGCGCTCGTCGTCGCCTCCAGCTCCGCGGTGCGGCCTGCGAAACTGGCGATCCGGCCTTCGATGTTTCCGGCGGCGGCGTTGATGGCGCCGGCGCCGTGCAGCAGCGCGCCGTGCAGTCCACCCGGCAGGATACGGCGGAAGTATTTGTTGTGATGCATCGCGGTCATCGCCGCGGTCGCCTCGCGGACGAAGGCGTCGCAATCGTCGATCATATCGTTGATGGCGCGCAGCAGCGTGCCGGTGCGGCCGTCGTCCGGAATGCCGAGAATCCGCGCTTCGAAATCGCCGTCGGCGATGCGACGGCAGACCTCGCTGGCCTCGCCGAGCAGCCGGCGCGTCTGACTGATGCGGAACAGCGCCAGCCCGGCGAACGCCATCACGACGCCTTGGATCACCATCGCGGCGACGTAGAACTCGAACACGCCGGATACCATCGCAGCGCCCGCGGCGACGATCAATCCGGCGACGTTAAGCCGCGCTCTTGAGAGAGAACATAAGTTCGTCATAGGAGGCCTTCCGGGAAGCGACGAAATCGGACAGCGCGCGACAGCCGGCGGACAGCGCGTCCTTGCCGTTTGGGTGGCTGCTCTCGGTGCGGAGGATGTCGGCGTAGAGCGGGATGATCGCGGCTTCCAGCACACCGCGGTCCGGCGCACGGCGATTGGAATGATAGCCGACGATCCGGCCCGCACCGTCGAACGACGGCGTGACGTGCGCGAACACCCAATAGTGGTCGCCGCTGCGGGTCATGTTCTTCACATAGGCGAAGATCTCGCGGCCCTGCTGCACAGCGTCCCACAGCAGCTTGAACACCGCGCGCGGCATATCGGGGTGGCGGATGAGGTTGTGCGGCTGGCCGATCAGGTCGGCCTCGCGATAGCCGGCGATGTCGCAGAACAGGCGGTTGGCGTAGGTCAACCGTCCCTTGGTGTCGGTCTTGGAGACGATCAGTTCAGACGCTGGGAAGAAGGCCTCCCGTCCGCTGGGCGTGACGTGGCGCATTGACGACCTCGATGGAACTCATTTGCGCCTGCTCGTTATTCGCAGAACAGTTGCGAATGGGTTTATTCCACCAAAGGTGAAGAACTAAAGTTCACAAATCGGATATTTACGCCATCATAATACCGACAACGCCTCACTTTGCCGCCGGCCGATTGGAGAATCGGTATCAAGATGAGGCGCCTAGCTCGCCGAGGCCGGCTCCGATGCCTAAGGTCGGCCGCCGAGACCGTGGGCGATCACCTTGCGCATCAGATTGGGCAGAGCCTCGTCCGCCAGCGTAGCGATGGCGGCCCAGCGCATCCCCGCCGGGGCCCGTGTCCCGCCGGGCGCGTGCGCGACATACACCGTCAGTTCCAGCGGGAAGTGGGTGAACACGTGGCTGACGACGCCGGGTTTGCGATGCCAGCGCGACAGGCCCTTCAGCACCGGCGCCTGCGCCCGGGCGGCGGCCTCGTCGTGATCGGCGAGCCAGTCGGAATTCGGCACCTCGGTCATGCCGCCGAGCAGGCCCTTGGCGGGGCGGCTGCGAACCAGCACCTGGTCGCCGCGGATCACCACGAAGGCGGCGCCGCGGCGCAGCGCCCCGGTCTTCTTCGGCGCCTTGCGCGGAAAGCTCTCGGCGTCGCCGCGCAGCCGTGCGGCACAGCCCTGCATCAGCGGGCATAGCGCGCAGGCCGGTTTCTTCGGCGTGCAGATGGTGGCGCCGAGATCCATCAGCGCCTGGGCGCTGTCGCCGGCGCGGGACGGGCCGAGCAGCGTCTCGGCCAGCGCCTTGATGCGCGGCTTGGCCTTCGGCAGTTCGTCCTCGACCGCATACAGCCGCGACACCACCCGCTCGATATTGCCGTCGACCGGCATGGTCCGCCGGCTGAATGCGATCGCCGCGATGGCGGCGGCGGTGTACGGCCCGACGCCCGGCAGCGCCCGCAGGCCCTCCTCGGTGTCGGGAAAGCGGCCGCTATGCTGGCGCGTCACCGCCACCGCGCAGGCGTGCAGATTGCGGGCCCGCGAGTAGTAGCCGAGCCCGGCCCACATCTTCAGCACGTCGTCGAGCGAGGCTTCGCCGAGCGCCGTCACGCTCGGCCACCGCGCCATGAACTTTTCGAAATACGGCCCGACCGCCCGCACCGTGGTCTGCTGCAGCATGATCTCGGACAGCCAAACCGCGTAAGGGTCGGCACTCGCGCCCGGCGGTGCCCGCCACGGCAGGCTGCGGCGATGCCGGTCGTACCAGGCCAGCAGCGCTTGCGGCCGGGCGCGCGCGGCGTCGCCGCCCGTGTCGTGTTCTGCTGTGATGACCGGGGATTGTTTCCGCCGCGGCGCCGCGCCTGCTAGACTCATGGCCGGTATCGTCGCAAAGCGTTTCTGCATGAGCAAGCCCGGCCCGATCTCCGCCAAGCCATTGTCCGGCCTGTTGGGCGCAACGCTGTCCGAAGCGTTCGCCAAGCAGGGCTTTGCGGCGCGCGAACTGGTGACGCGCTGGGCCGAGATCGCCGGTGCGCAGATCGCGGCTCATTCCGAGCCGCTGAAGATGCAGTGGCCGCGTCCGGTCGACGGCCAGCCGGTGGAACCTGCGACGCTGGTGCTGCGGGTCGAAGGACCGATGGCGCTGGAGATCCAGCATTCCTCCGACCTGATCCTGGAGCGGGTCAACCGCTTCCTCGGCTGGAACGCGGTCGGGCGGATCGCGCTGCGCCAGGCACCGCTGTCGCGCCGTCCGCGCAAGACGATCCCGCGCGGTCCCGATCCGTCGGCGGTCGCCCGCGTAGCCGCAACTCTGGACGAAGTCGCCGATCAGGAGCTGCGCGACGCGCTGGCGCGACTCGGCGCGACGATCAAGCGGACGTGACGCCCGCGCTTTTCAACTTGTTCTGGCGCGGCATTGCCACAATTGCTGTTTCAAGCTAGCGAGACTTGGAAGTCGTGCGGCGCTGGCGCCGCCTCGACATGTCGCTATCGGCGGCGAGCCCCGCCGGATTGGAGCTGTTTGCCGATGATCACGCGCCGCACTTTCACCGCCGCAATGTCGCTGACCGGCTTGGTCGCGGTCGCCGGCGTCTCGCCGTTCCGGCTGATCGACGCCGCCTTCGCCCAGAGCAAGGAGGCCGCCACTGCCGCCGACGTTGCGAAGCCGATGTCGCTCCCCGACATGGCGCTGGGTCCGAAGGACGCCGCCGTCACCGTTACCGAATACGCCTCGCTGACCTGCTCGCATTGCGCCACCTTCGACCAGCAGGTGTTCCCGCAGCTCAAGAAGGCCTACATCGACACCGGCAAGGTTCGCTGGGTGTTCCGGGAGTTCCCGCTCGACATCAAGGCGGCGGCCGGCTCGATGCTGTCGCGCTGCATCGCCAAGGACGACTCCGCCAAGTACTTCGCGGTCACCGACGTGCTGTTCAAGAGCCAGACCGAGTGGGTGCTGAAAGACACCACCGAGCAGCTCAAGCGGATCGGCAAGCAGGCCGGCCTGTCGGGCGAAGAGGTCGAAGCCTGCCTGAAGGACCAGGCGCTGCTCGACAAGATCGCCGCCGACCAGAAATACGCCAACGAAGTGCTGAAGGTGAACGCCACCCCGACCTTCTTCATCAACGGCGAAATGCTGCGCGGCGAGAACTCGTTCGAAGAATTCGCCAAGCGCATCGACGCGCTGCTGGCGAAGAAGAGCTGAGGCTGCGGCGCTGGTAACAGAGAGATACGCTCGCGTCGTCGAGCCGCCGCGCTGACGTCAACCGCACCTGATCAATCGTCATCCCCGCGAAGGCGGGGATCCAGTATGCCAGAGCGTTTGCGGCCGGCATCGAGCGGTACAACAGCGCTCTGGAATACTGGGTCGCCCGGACAAGCCGGGCGATGACGTCGTTTTCGACGGTTACTTCGATTACGCCGCGCTATCGATCACGGGCTCGATCTTCGCGAGATCTCCGGCAATCCGCGCCTTTGCGGTTCGCACGTCGTATGCGTTCTGTAGATTGAGCCAGAACTCTGCGCTCGTTCCGAACGCCTTGGCGAGGCGCAACGCGGTGTCGGCCGTGATACCGGTGTCTTCACTGGCGATCCGCTCAATGCGCGTCCTCGGCACGCCACAAACCCTGGCCAATGCACCGGGCGACATGCCGAGCGGCACCAGAAATTCTTCGCGAAGGACTTCGCCGGGGTGCAAGGGCGGGAGTTTATTGATCATACCCAACCTCCTCGTTCGCGGCTGCATTTGGCCGATGCTCAATGGTAGTCGGTAAATTCAACGTCTCTTGCACCCTGCTCGGTCCAGACGAAACAAATGCGAAACTGATCATTCACGCGGATCGCGTGCTGGCCCTTTCGATCCGCCGTCAAGGCTTCGAGCCGATTTCCTGGTGGCAGCCTCAAATCGTCGAGCGTCCGGGCTGCATCGATCATCTGCAACTTCCGGCGAGCTACTTTCAGCAAATCCGCCGGGAATCCATTTCGGGCCTGTCCCTCGAATGCCGCTTCGGTCAGCCCGTCCTTGAAGCTCAAAATCATCAGGGCCCATGTATCATGAAATGATACACAAGCCAACAGCCGTGTACCACCAAGCGAGGGATCATCGCCGATGTCCCTTCCGGAAATCCCCAGATTTATCGCGCATTTCCTGCGAATCCCGCCGTGGAAAAGCCCTTCCGCGTGGTTGCTCATGCCTTAATCGGCCGCCATTGTCGCCGGCTAACGTCGCCAAACGGCTGCGAGCGAGTTGCGACCGGGTGGGACAACCTATGGTATTGTCCTGATTGAGAGATTCGCTACAGCCGCGGGAACCTGCGGCCCATAGAGCATCGGATCAGATGAAACTCACGCGTCTCCGCCTCCACGGCTTCAAGTCGTTCGTCGAGCCCACCGACTTCATGATCGAGCCGGGTCTGACCGGCGTGGTCGGGCCGAACGGCTGCGGCAAATCGAACTTGGTGGAAGCGCTGCGCTGGGCGATGGGCGAGACCTCGCACAAATCGCTGCGCGCCACCGACATGGACGCGGTGATCTTCGCCGGCTCCGGCAACCGTCCGGCGCGCAATCACGCCGAAGTGGTGATGTCGATCGACAATTCCGATCGCACCGCGCCGGCGGCGCTGAACGATTCCGATACGCTGGACATCTCGCGCCGGATCGAGCGCGAAGCCGGCTCGCAATATCGCATCAACGGCCGCGAAGTCCGCGCCCGCGACGTGCAATTGCTGTTCGCCGACGCCGCCACCGGCGCGCGGTCGCCGGCGCTGGTCCACCAGGGCAAGATCGGTGAAATCATCCAGGCCAAACCGGAACAGCGCCGCCGCGTGCTCGAAGACGCCGCCGGCGTCGCCGGCCTGCACGCCCGCCGCCATGAAGCCGAACTGCGGCTGAAAGCGGCCGAAACCAACCTGACCCGCGTCGAGGACGTGATCGGCCAGCTGTCGACCCAGGTCGACGGGCTGAAGAAGCAGGCGCGCCAGGCGATCCGGTTCCGTGAGGTCGCCGCCAAGGTCCGCAAGACCGAGGCGATGCTGTATCATCTGCGCTGGCGCGACGCCCAGGCGGAGGTCGCCGCCGCCGCCGAGGTGCACGATCTCGGCGTGCGCCAGCTCGCCGAAACCACCCGGGTGCAGGCCGAAGCTTCCCGCATCCAGGCCGAGCGCGCCTCAACGTTGCCGGGCCTGCGCGAGGCCGAGGCCCGCGCCGCCGCCGGCCTGCAGCGGCTGATCAACGCCCGCGAACAGCTCGACCGCGAAGAGGTCCGTGCCAAGGAGCGCGTGGTCGAACTGGAGCGGCGGCTGGCGCAGTTTTCCTCCGACGTCGAACGCGAGCAGCGGCTGGCGATCGACGCCGACGCCGCGCTGGAACGGCTCGACACCGAAGACGTCGAGCTGCGCGAGGAGATCCTGGAGCGGGTCGAGAAGCGCAGCGGCGTCGACGAGCGCGTCGCCGAAGCCGATGCCTCGCTGAGCGAGGCCGAACAGTTGTTCGCCGAACTAACCACCCAGCTCGCCGAGCTGACCGCGCGGCGCAACCAGTTCGAGCAGAGCGTCCGCACCCATCGCGACCGGCTGGCGCGGCTCGACACCGAGATCAAGAACGTCGAGAGCGAAATCGACCGGCTCGCCGCCGAGACCTCCGGCGCCGGCGACCTGACCGAACTCGCTGAAGCGGTCGAGATCGCTCAGGAGCTGCTCGCCGAACAGGAATCCGCGGTGCAGGCCGCGGAAGCCGCCCATGTCGCCGCCCGGCAGACGCTGGATGGCTCGCGCAGCCCGCTGACCGAAGCCGACAAGCGGGTGCAGCGGCTCGAGACCGAAGCCAAGACCATCAGCAAGATTCTCAACGGCGAGACCAAGAATCTGTGGCCGCCGATCATCGACGGCATCACCGTCGCCAAGGGCTATGAGAAAGCGATCGGCGCCGTACTCGGGGACGACCTCGACGCCCCGGTCGATCCCTCGGCGCCAATGCGCTGGACCGATGTCGGCGTGCAGCCGGAAGACCCGGCGCTGCCCGAAGGCGTCGAGGCGCTGGCCCAGCACGTCACCGCGCCGCCGGAGCTGGCGCGCCGCCTCGCCCAGATCGGCGTCGTGACCAAGGAGCGCGGCAATGAGCTGTGCGAGCAGCTCAAGACCGGCCAGCGGCTGGTGTCGCTCGACGGCGACGTCTGGCGTTGGGACGGCTTCGTCGCCTCGGCCCATGCGCCGACCGGCGCCGCCCGCCGCCTCGCCGAGCGGGCACGGCTGACCGACATCGAAAACGAGCTGGAACAGGCCCGGATCGAGGCGAACGCCAAGCGCCAGGCGCTGGAGACCGCCGAAGCCGAACTGAAGATGGCGGCCGCCGCAGAGACCGCTTCGCGTGAGAGCCTGCGCGGCGCCCGCCGCGAGGTCGACGCTGCGCGCGAGCGCTTCGCCGCCGCCGAGCGTGAGATCAACCGCCACGCCGCACGCAAATCGGCGCTGGCCGAGGCGCAGTCGCGGCTCGCCACCGACCGCGCCGAAGCCGAAGCCGCGCTGGAGAACGCCGAAGCGCAGATCGCCGAGCTGGAGCCGAACACCGAGGCGGAAGCCCGCCTCGCCGCGGTCCGCGGCGACATCGACGGCCGCCGCCGCATCGCCGCGCAGATCCGCGCCGAAGCCCAGGCGCTGGCGCGCGAAGCCGAGCTCGCCGACAAGCGGCTGCAGGCGATCGCCGCCGAGCGGATGGACTGGCAGAAGCGCAAGGCCGGCGCGGCCTCGCAGATCGCCACCGTCGAGGAGCGTGTCGCCGAACTCACCGCCGAGCGCGCCGAGCTGGACAACGCGCCGGAAGTGTTCGCCGAAAAGCGCAGCGCGGTGATCACCGAGATCGAATACGCCGAAGCCGACCGCCGCGCCGCGGCCGACGCCCTGGCCGCCGCCGAGCAGGCGATGGCCGAGACCGACCGCCTGGCGAAGGCCTCGCTCGAACAGCTCTCCAGCGCCCGCGAAGCCTGCGCCCGTGCCGAGGAGCGGATGGAGGCGGCCCGCCGCCGGCTCGAGGACATCGAGCGCGAAATCCGCGACATGCTCGAGGTCGAACCGCAAGCCGCGGCCCAGCTCGCCGAGATCGCCGAGGGCGCCGACCTGCCGCCGCTCGCCGAAATCGAGGAGAACCTGGAAAAGCTGCGCCGCGACCGCGAACGGCTCGGCGCCGTCAACCTGCGCGCCGAGGAAGAGCTGAACGAGGTCGAGACCCAGCACGGCACGCTGGCGGCCGAGCGCGACGACCTGGTCGAAGCGATCAAGAAGCTGCGCACCGGCATCCAGAGCCTGAACAAGGAAGCCCGCGAACGCCTCTTGGCCTCGTTCGAGGTCGTCAACGGTCACTTCAAGCGGCTGTTCACCACGCTGTTCGGCGGCGGCGAGGCCGAGCTGAAGCTGATCGAAAGCGACGACCCGCTCGAAGCCGGCCTCGAAATCATCGCCAAGCCGCCGGGCAAGAAGCCGCAGTCGCTGTCGCTGCTGTCGGGCGGCGAGCAGGCGCTGACCGCGATGGCGCTGATCTTCGCCGTGTTCCTCACCAACCCGTCGCCGATCTGCGTGCTGGACGAAGTCGACGCACCGCTCGACGACCACAACGTCGAACGGTTCTGCGACCTGTTGCAGCAGATGCGGGAAACCACCGAGACGCGGTTCATCATCATCACCCACAACCCGATCACCATGGCCCGCATGAACCGCCTGTTCGGCGTCACCATGGCCGAACGCGGCGTCTCCCAGCTCGTCTCGGTCGACCTGCAGGGCGCGGTGGATATTCTGGATCAGAACGTGGCGTGATTTCTCCCGCCCCTGCTGGGGAGGGCAATCGCAGATGCAAGCCCTCGGGCCATTACTCCGGCTCTCGCTTCACCCTCCCCTGGAGGGGGAGGGTCGGCACGCGGCCCGCGGAGCGGGACGTGTGACGGGGTGGGGTGAGCCGCAGGCACGGCGGATGAACTCTTCGCCACCCCACCCCGCTCGCTGCGCGAGCGACCCTCCCCCTCCAGGGGAGGGTGGTCTCGCGGCACGCTTAGTCCGGGTGGCGTAGCGAAGTCCGGGTTACGATCGCTCAGCCCCGCATTCATGGATCGCGCTGCTCGCGGCTGTGGAAGACGCGCAGCATCAAGATCCGTTCGCCATCGAACGTGTAGCGCAGCACATAGACGGCGTTGAGCACCGGCAGATTCAGCTCGCGATAGCCGCCGGGGCCGGGACGCCCGATCCGCGGATAGTCGGCAATCAGCCGCGCCTGCTTGACGATTTCGGGCGCGATGCGACTTGCGATGGCGGGATGGTTGTCGCGGAGAAATTCGGCGAAGCGTTCGAGATCGGCGATGGCAGTGTCCGACCAGACGAGCTTCACGGTGGACTTCTATCGGCTTCTGGGAAACGGCTTGTAGTCGGGCGTGCCCCATGTGGCGAGCCAGCGCTCGACATCGTCCTGCGGGTAGGTCGCTTCCTCGCCGGATTTGATGGCGGCGACCTGCCGGTCGAGCGCGGCGAGGTCTTCGGCGGAAATCTCGACAGGACTTTCCGACAGCGCTGTCAGGCCGGCGACCACTTCGGCGACCGAGATGCCCTGCGCGTCGGCGCGTTCGCGAAGACGGGTTGCGGTGGTCTCGTCGACCTCGATCAGCTGCCGCTTCGATGCCATCGGCTTGGCCTCGGCTTCATCAGGCGTGGAGGGTGGGCACGGCGCTTCGCGCCTGTGCCCACCCTACTCTCGTTAGTTATCCAGGAAGCTCCGCAGCTTCCTCGACCGCGACGGATGCTTCAGCTTGCGCAGCGCTTTCGCTTCGATCTGGCGGATGCGCTCGCGGGTCACCGAGAACTGCTGGCCGACTTCTTCCAGCGTGTGGTCGGTGTTCATGCCGATGCCGAAGCGCATGCGCAGCACGCGTTCTTCGCGCGGGGTCAGCGAGGCGAGCACGCGCGTGGTGGTCTCGCGCAGGTTCGACTGGATCGCGGCGTCGATCGGCAGCACCGCGTTCTTGTCCTCGATGAAGTCGCCGAGATGGCTGTCTTCTTCGTCACCCACCGGGGTTTCGAGCGACAGCGGCTCCTTGGCGATCTTCAGGACCTTGCGGACCTTCTCCAGCGGCATGCCGAGCTTTTCGGCAAGCTCTTCCGGGGTCGGCTCGCGGCCGATCTCGTTGAGCATCTGGCGCGAGGTGCGGACGATCTTGTTGATCGTCTCGATCATGTGCACCGGGATGCGAATGGTGCGGGCCTGGTCGGCGATCGAGCGGGTGATCGCCTGCCGGATCCACCAGGTGGCGTAGGTCGAGAACTTGTAGCCGCGGCGATACTCGAACTTGTCGACCGCCTTCATCAGGCCGATGTTGCCTTCCTGAATGAGATCGAGGAACTGCAGGCCGCGGTTGGTGTACTTCTTGGCGATCGAGATCACGAGGCGCAGGTTGGCCTCGACCATTTCCTTCTTGGCCTGACGGGCTTCGCGCTCGCCCTTCTGCACCGAGTGGACGATCTTGCGGAATTCGCCGATCTCGAGACCGGTGAGCGCCGCCATCGACTGCACCTCCTGGCGCAGGTCCTTGATGCGGTCCTTCTCGTGGTGGACGAAGTTCTTCCAGCCCTTGGCCGAGAGCTTCGACACCCGGTTGAGCCAGCGCGGATCGAGCTCCGAGCCCTGATAGTTGCGCAGGAAGTCGTCGCGGGCGACGCCGTGGCTGTCGGCGAGCCGCATCAGGCGGCTCTCGAACGACACCAGCTTCTTGTTGATGTCGTAGAGCTGCTCGACCAGGCTGTCGATACGGGCCTGGTTGAGGCGCAGCGACTTCACCTCGACGATGATCTCGTCTTTCAGCTTCTTGTACTTGCGCTCCTGCGACGGCGACAGCTGCTCGTTCTGCAGCTGGTTGGCGATGTCCTGCTCCTGCAGCTTGCGCAGCTTCTTGTAGTTGTCGGCGATCTTGTCGAAGGTCTCGACCACCTTCGGCTTCAGCTCGGCCTCGATCGCGGCGAGCGACATCTGGTTCTCGAACTCGTCGTCGTCGCCGTCGCCCTCGGGCGCGCCTTCGCCCTCGCCTTCGGCCGGCGCGGCGCCGCGCTGCTGCGCGGGACGGAACGGGGTCGCGGACGGCGGAGCCGCCGGCG
>NZ_QPFS01000065.1:0-27522 GCF_010906995.1 Rhodopseudomonas sp. WA056
CGTCAGATGCATGCCGGGTGAGGGGGCGCTTCCCCGCAACCGAGCCGCAGCGACTCGCGTCGCCCCTCCCCCCACCCCTCTCCCCGCAAGAGCGGGGCGAGGGAGCCCGCCGCAATTCTTGCACCGCTTAGCGAAGCAACCGCACCCGCGCTTCTCATCGCGCGGCCACTGATATGAGATAGCGTCGCCCTACCAACGCGATCGCAGCAACGACCGAGACAACCCCATGCCCATCGCCGCCGTCGTGTTCGATGCCTATGGCACGCTGTACGACATTCAGTCGGTCGCGGCGGTGACCGAGGCCGAGTTTCCCGGCCGCGGCGATCTGATCACGCAGCTTTGGCGGATCAAGCAGCTCGAATATACGTGGCTGCGCTCGCAGATGGGGACTTACGAGGACTTCGCGGTCGTCACCCGGGATTCGCTCGCCTACACGCTCGACTGCCTCGGCATCGAAGCGGGCGGCGGCGCGTTCGAGCGGATCTTCGCCAAATATCTCGATCTTGCGCTGTATCCCGAAGCGCTGTCGGCGCTGGATGCGCTCGCGCCCTGCAAGCGGGCGATCCTGTCCAATGGCAGCCCCGATATGCTCGGCGATCTCGTCCGCAACACGGGACTCGATCGCGTGCTCGACGACGTGATCAGTGTCGATGCCGCCAAGGTTTTCAAGCCGCACCCGCGCGCCTACGCGCTGGCCGAAGCGCGGCTCGGCGTGGCGCCGCGCGAGATGCTGTTCGTGTCATCAAACCCGTGGGATGTCGCCGGCGCCAAAGCGTTCGGCTTCAACGTCGCCTGGATCGAGCGCGTCAGCCGCGACGCGATGGCGCGCGAACTGCAGCGGCCCGGGCCCCTGCCACCGCAAACGCTGTTCAAGGCGCTGCGCACCCAGATGGACGTGCTCGGGTTCGAACCGGACCATCGCATCGGATCGCTGACGGCGCTGGCGGAGATCGTGGCGAGCCGCTGAGTTTGCGCCGTCGCAGGCTTTGCGGCATATCGGCTGCTCAGTTGCCGGCACCAAGCGCCGGCCCCGAGGAGCCGCATGAGTCTGGAATCCGTTCGCGCCTGGTTCGCCCAACACGCCCCCGATATCGCCGTGGAAGAATCGACGATGAGCTCGGCCACCGTGCCGCTCGCCGCCGAAGCCTACGGCGTGCCGCCGGCGCAGATCGCCAAGACGCTGTCGCTGCGAGTCGGCGATCAGGTCGTGCTGATCGTCACCAGCGGCACGACGCGGCTCGACAACAAGAAGGCCAAGGCACTGCTCGGCGGCAAGCCGAAGATGCTCGGCGTTCACGAAGTCGCCGATCTCACCGGCCACGAGGTCGGCGGCGTCTGTCCGTTCGGCTTGGCGCAGCCGCTGCCGATCTATTGCGACGTGTCGCTGCGCCAGTTCGACGTCGTGGTGCCCGCCGCAGGCTCGACGCACAGCGCGGCGCGGATCGCACCGCAGCGGCTGGCCGAACTGGTCGGCGCCGAATGGGTCGACGTCTGCGAAGCGCGCGATTGATCGCGCACTCGGCGCCCCACCAGCTTGCGCAACGCCGATGAGTAGTGCGCGGGGCGCAGCGGCGCCGACGTCGTTGCGGGCTCGATCGTCCCACCTCCCGTGAAAGCACCCGGCGGACAGGCTTGACATCGAGCGCCGCACGCTGGACGCTGTCGATAACGAACAAGATCAAGGACCGCGTGGCGCAACAGACGGGAAAACCCGCGGCCGCACGATCCATCCGGGGGAAACACATGCTGGGCAGACTGCTCGGTTACGCTTCGGCGTTGCTGGCCTGGATCGGCGGCATCGCGCTGGTGATGATGATGCTGCACATCGCAGCCGACGTCGTTGCCCGCTACGTCTTCAACGCGCCGCTGCACGGAACGGTTGAGATCGTCTCCTCCTACTATATGGTCGCCGTGGTGTTTCTGCCGCTGGCGATGATCGAGCGCGCCAACGGCCACATCGTCGTCGAACTCGCCACTCGGCATCTCCCAGGCTCCGTACAGAACGTGCTGATCGGCGTGGTCGCGCTGCTGTCCGCGGCCTATTTCGGTGCCTTCGCCTGGCAGACCGGCGGCGACGCCATCAAGAAGTACGAAATCGGCGAACAGGCGCTCGGCACCGTCGCGGTGACGGTTTGGCCGACGCGATTCTTCCTGCCGGTCGGCTGCGGCATGATCGCGCTGGTTCTCGTCTACAAGGCGATCCGACTGTTCAGAGGCGAGCGCAAAGTGCTGCAACCTCACGTCGCGCGCGAAGCGATCGAATAACAACAAGCCGAGCGCAGGGGAGACGCCGAGGATGGATGATCTGACGCTGAGCGGGATCGTGCTCGGCCTGCTGATCGTTGCGCTGCTGATGCGGGTACCGGTAGGC
Source organism: Rhodopseudomonas sp. WA056 (assembly GCF_010906995.1). Taxonomy (NCBI): domain Bacteria; kingdom Pseudomonadati; phylum Pseudomonadota; class Alphaproteobacteria; order Hyphomicrobiales; family Nitrobacteraceae; genus Rhodopseudomonas; species Rhodopseudomonas sp. WA056. The sequence goes on from NZ_QPFS01000065.1 coordinate 2,372, forward strand.
GTCGCTCTCGGCGGACTGTCGTTTGCCGGGATCTGGGCGATGCTCGGCCCGCGGGTGGCCTGGGGCACCCTGACGTCGATGCCCTACGATTTCATCTCGCACTGGACCCTGAGTTCGGTGCCGATGTTCCTGCTGATGGGCTACGTCTGCTACCATTCCCAGCTCACCGACGGCCTGTTCCGAATGGCCCGCGCCTGGCTGTCGTGGATGCCGGGCGGCCTCGCGGTGGCGTCGGTCGGCGCTGCCGCCGGTTTCTCGGCCGTGACCGGCTCGTCGCTCGCCTGCGCGGCCGCGATGGGGCGGATCGCGATCCCGGAAATGCTGCGCAGCAGGTATCATCCCGGCCTCGCCGCCGGCACGGTGGCGGTCGCCGGCACTATCGGCTCGATGATCCCGCCGAGCATCCTGCTGCTGATCTACGGCATCTACGCCGAGTTGCCCATCAGCAAGCTGTTCATCGCCGGCATCGGCCCTGGGCTGCTCACCGCCGCGCTCTACGCAGCGATGATCGTGGTCCGCGTCAAGCTGAACCCGTCGCTGGCGCCGCGGGTCACCGAGAACGTCTCCTGGAGCGACCGCTTCGGTGCGTTCCGCGGCACCTGGCCGGTGCTGGTGCTGATCTTCGGCGTGTTCGGCGGGCTGTTCGGCGGCGTGTTCACCCCGACCGAAGCCGGCGGCATCGGGGCGCTGCTGGCCTTCATGATCGGCTTCGCCAAGCGAACGCTGACCTGGGACAAGGTCAAACTCGCGATCACCGAAACGCTGGTGACCACCGGCTCGATCTTCATCATCGCGATCGGCGCCCTGTTGCTGACACGATTTCTGGCGCTGTCCGGTTTCACCGATTTCATTTCCAGCGTCGTCATCGACGGCCAGGTCTCGCCGATGATGCTGGTGCTCGGCACCATGGCGGTGCTGCTGTTCCTCGGCTGTTTTCTCGACCCGATCGGCATCATGCTGCTGACGCTGCCGGTGTTCCTGCCCGCGGTCGAGAAGCTGCACGTCGACCTGATCTGGTACGGCATCCTGCTCACCAAGCTGCTGGAGATCGGACTGATCACGCCGCCGGTCGGGCTCAACGTCTTCGTCATCAAGGGCATCGTCGGCGAAACGATTCCGATCGAGACGATCTTCCGCGGGATTCTCTGGTTTCTGGTCGCCGACCTGATCTGCGTCGCGCTGCTGGTCGCGTTCCCGCAGATCGCCACCTATTTGACCACGCTGATCAACTAGCCGGAGCTGCTCACGGACGTACCGAGGACGGCGAAAAGCCGCACATTGAACCACAGGGAGAAACGACATGAAGGCAAAATGGATGGCCGCGACCGCATTGGCGCTCGCGTTCGCACTCGGCGCCTCCGGCAGCGCTTCGGCGGTGACGCTCAAGGCGGTGCACTATCTGTCGCCGAAGCATCCGGTCGGACTCGGCTACGAGACCTTCGCCGAAGAGGTCAAGAAGAACACCAACGGCGAAGTCACCGTCCGGATCTTCCCGGCCGAATCGCTGCTCGGCGCCAAGGCGATCTCCGACGGCATCCGCGATCAGGTCGCCGATGTCGGCTTCGCCACCATGAGCTACACGCCGTCGTACTATCCCTATGGCTCAATGCTCAACGACCTGGCGATGGTCGGCGAGAACGACATGGCGGCCGCGATGGCGATCACCGAGCTGTTCAACCTGCATTGCAAGCCGTGCCTCGCCGAATACACCAAGCAGAACCAGTTGTTCGGCAGCGGCATGAGCACCGCGCCCTACGTGCTGATCGCCAAGGGCGACATCAATTCGCTGGAGAAGATCAAAGGCAAGAAGCTGCGCGCCGGCGGCGCACTGTGGGACCGATTCGCCAAATCGGTCGGCGCCACCGGAGTTAACGTGCCGTCCTCGGAGATGTACGAGACGCTGTCGCGCGGCATCATCGACGCCGCGGTCTATGCGGTCGGCGGGCTCAAGACCCACGGCCTCGCCGATACCGCCGGCCAGGTGGTGCTGCTCAATCTCGGCTCGTTCCGTTCCGGCAACCTGTATTCGCTCAATCTCGACACCTGGTCGAAGATGACGACGCCGCAGCGCGCCGGCATCCTCAAGGCGATCCCGGTGGCGGTGGTCAAGACCGTCAACGAGTATCACGCCGGCGACAAGGCGGCGCTGGAGCTCGCCAAGGAGAAGAAAGTGCCGGTGGTGCAGCCGGACCCGGCGCTGCTCGCGGCGCGCAAGGATTTCGTCGACAAGGATCTGCCCGGCATCGTCGATGCCGCCAAGAAGAAAGGCATCGAGAACGCCCAGGAGTTCGTCGACAAGTACAGGGAACTTCTGGCGAAATACGAGAAGCTGATCGCTCCGATCGAGAACGATCCGAAGAAGCTCAGCGACCTGTTCTACGACGAGGTCTACGCCAAGCTCGACCCTGCGACCTTCGGGGTGAAGAAATAGCGCAGCTCTGAATCCTGCTCCCACAGAAAGATCGAGGGCGGCCTCGCTGCGAAGGCCGCCCTCTGCTTGTTAGGCAATGGAGAAAACCAGGTCGCCTACCAGCGGCGTCCGTGCCAGCCGCGATACCCGCGCGGGCCGTAATAGCGGGGACCATAGTAGCGCGGAGGCGGGCCGTAAAAGCGCGGCCCATAGTAGCCGTAAGCGCCATAGTAGTTCGGCCGCCACCAGCACCGGCCCCATTCGTTACAAACGTAACGCACTTGGTCGACGTTCGCGGACGGGCTGCCGCTCGCCTGCGCGGCGGCGGGAAGGCCGTTCGGCATCGCCGCGGACGCGACGCCAGGCGCAAGCGCCACGGCACTCAGAGCGGCTGCGGCAGCGACGGCGAGTTTCAGCTTCATCGAACAACCTCCTTCGGATCGAGAACCTCAAAAACCGGTTCGATCCTATGAAGTTGCAGGTGAACAGGCGCTGACGAGCGAGTTCATCTAGATGAACTCGCGTTAATGTGTGCGGCCGAAATCGGTTCGCCGCGGAGCGCAGCCGGATTCGCTCAGGCGGCGCGGCGCACCTCGGAACCGTCGCGATGCAACGTGCGCAGGAAGCCGCGCACCGCATCCCCGAGCGTGCGCGCCTGCTGCGCCAGCGTGCCCGAGGCCGACAGCGTCACCTCGGCATGTTGCTCGGTCTCGCTGATGTTGCTGCCGACGCCCTGGATATTGCCCGAGATGTCGCGGATGCCGGCGAACGCCTCTTCGATGTTGCGAGCCACCTCACCGGTCGCCGCGGTCTGCGCTTCGACCGCAAGCGCCACCTGATGGGTGATGTCGTCGACCTCGCCGATCGAGCGGCCGATGCCGGAGATCGCATCGACCGCGGCACGGGTGGTGTCCTGCACTTCGGCGATACTGCGCGAGATGTCGCGCGTCGCATTGGCGGTCTGCTCGGCGAGCGACTTCACCTCCTGCGCCACCACCGAGAAGCCGCGGCCGGCGTCGCCGGCACGGGCCGCCTCGATCGTGGCGTTGAGCGCCAAGAGGTTGGTCTGCGAGGCGATCTCTTCGATCAACTGCACAATCGCGCCGATCCGTTCGGTGGCGGTCGACAGGCTGCCGACCGTGTCGCGGGCGTGATCGGAAGCCGCGACTGCGGCCTGGGCGATTGTCGCCGATCTGTTGACGCTGCTGAGAATCTCGTTGGCCGACGCGGTCAATTCGGCCGTTGCCGCCGCCACCGTCTCCATGTTGGTCGACGCCTGTTCGCTGGCGGCCGACACCGCCAGGGTGCGGTCGCGCGTCGCGATCACGCCGCGGTTGAGGCTGGTAGCGGTCTCGCCCATGTTGCTGGAGGCGGCGCCGACCGCGTCGATCACCGTGCCGATCGCGGTCTCGAATTCGGCGGTGTTGGCGTTGAATGCCGCCACCCGCGTCTCGATCGCCTGCATCGCTTCGTTGATGGTGCGGCTGGCGATCAGCAGCGATCCGCGCAACCCCTGCGGCAAAATGTGGCGGTAATACTTGTCGTCGCGGATCGCCGCCATCGCGGCGCTGGACTCGCGCACGAACGCGTCGCAGCGGTCGATCATGTCGTTGAACCGGCACTGCAGCTCGAGCAAGCGCCCGCCGTCGCGATATCCGATCAGCCGAGCCTCGAAGTCGCCGTCGGCGATCCGGCCACAAACCTGGTCGATCTGCGTGAGCATCCGATTCAGCCGCAGCAGCATCGCGGCAGCGCCGGCGGCGCCGAGCAGCGCGAGGCCGAGGCCGATCTGCTGCAGCAGCGGCACGCCGAGCGCCAGGCCCGCAACCGCAGCGAACGTCCCGACGACGACGACGCCGAGGCAGATCCCGGCCTTAGAGAGAGAAGACGAGCTGATCATAGGAAATGTTCTTCGCTTTGACGAAATCGATCAGATGCCGATAGCCGGCGGCCAGCGCGTCCTTGCCGTTGCGATGGCGAGTCTCCTGCGCCAGCAGCTCGGCATAGACCGGCTCCAGCGCAGCGACGATCCGGCGCTCCGGCACCCGGCGATTGGAATGATAGCCGATCACCGTTCCGGCGGCGTCGAACGACGGCGTGACGTGCGCAAACACCCAATAGTGATCGCCGTGCCTCGTCATGTTCTTGACGTAGGCGAAGATCTCTCGCCGCTCGGCGAGCGTGTCCCACAGCAGCTTGAACACGCAGCGCGGCATATCCGGGTGACGCACGATCGAGTGCGGCTGTCCGATCAGTTCGGCTTCGCTGTAGCCGCAGATGTCGGTGAATACGCGGTTGGCGTAGGTGATCCGCCCTTTCAGGTCGGTCTTGGAGACGATGATATCGTCGGCATCGAAGAACACTTCAACGCCAGTGGGCTTGACGGAAGGGATCACGGCGAATTCCGGTTCAGCGGATGGGAACGACTCTCGCCGGAGGTGAACGACGATGTCCAAGGAAAACTACGGGCGAGGTGTTAAGAGTTAGTTGGTCCAAGTAACGACTACTTCATCCACGATCGGCGCTCGGCGAACGCGCGCGACCGCGGCCGGCACCGCGCCTCACCTTGCTACCAACTTCGGTTGTAGTGCTTTGCCTGACAGATACGGAAATACTGTCCGGCATCACCGCTTGTCGTTCTGGCGACGTCCGACCCCTGCGATCAGCAGGAATGCCACCACGAGGCTGGCGAGGTTCAGCGCCGCCACCCGCACCGACTGACCGGACAGCCCCATCCCGTTGATCGTCGCAACGCTCAACACGGCGGCGATGACAACGGCGGCCACGAACCACCCGATGATCTTTCGCGACAGTTTCGGCATCGACCAAGTCGGCATCTGGGATGCTCCGCTTCGATGCCGGCTCTGCATTTGTCGGAGCGGCTATCGTGCGCAGCCAACGCTTCCGACGGGTCCGAGTTCCACCGGGGCAGCGGCCGCCCTCCCCCCGCCTCCTGATCCAACCGATTCTTAACATCTGGTTGCTAGGTCAAGCGGACGCCGCGTCGCGCCCGGTGCGGCCGGTTCGGGGAAACGCTTTGGCCGCCATGGACTCTCGACCCGCAGCAACGCCCCTGGCGGCGCTGAAGGCGCGCCTCGGCGCGATGTTCGGCGGATCGAACGAGGCCTCGCTGACCAATCGCCTCGCCGGCACCATCTTCCTGATCCGCGTGGTCAGTGCGGCGCTGGCCTATGGGGCTCAGATCCTGTTGGCGCGCTGGATGGGCGCGTCGGACTACGGCATCTACGTCTATGTCTGGACCTGGGTGCTGCTGCTCGGCTCGATGCTGGATTTCGGCATCTCCGCCTCGGCGCAGAAGATCATTCCAGAATATCGCGCGAGCGGCGATCTCGACCGGCTGCGTGGCTTTCTGTCCGGCAGCCGCTGGGGCACGCTGGCGGCCTCCGGCATGGTTTCGCTGCTGCTGGCCGGACTGGTGTGGGCGCTGTCGCCGCTGATCGGCGATGCGACCGTGGTGCCGCTGTATCTCGGCTGCCTGACGCTGCCCGCCTTCGTGGTCGCCAACACCCAGGACGGCATCGCCCGCTCGCACGACTGGATGCGGCTCGGCCTGATGCCGCAATTCATCATCCGGCAGGCGCTGATCATCGGCTTCACCGCCGGATTGTTCGCCCTCGGCTTCGACCTCGGCGCGGTCGCCGCAATGGCGGCGAGCTGCGCGGCGGTGTGGATCGCCATGCTGGGACAGATGCTCGCGCTCAACCGCCGGCTCGCCGGCCATGTCCCCGCCGGCCCGCGCGCCTACGACGTCCGCGGCTGGCTCGCGACTTCGTTGCCGATCCTGCTGGTCGAGAGCTTCTATCTGCTGCTGTCCTACACCGACGTGCTGGTGCTGCAGCAGTTCAGTACGCCGGAAGAGGTCGGCATCTACTACGCGGTGGTGAAGACCCTGGCGCTGGTGTCGTTCATTCACTACGCGATGTCGGCCACCACCGCGCACCGCTTCACCGAATACAACGCCGCCGGCGATACCGTGCGGCTGGCCGCCTATGTCCGCCATGCGATTCAGTGGACGTTCTGGCCGTCGCTGGCGGCGACGCTGGCCTTGCTGGCGCTCGGCAAGCCGCTGCTGTGGCTGTTCGGACCGCAGTTCACCGCCGGCTACGGCATCATGTTCGTCGCCGCGATCGGCCTCGTCGTCCGCGCCGCGATCGGTCCGGTCGAGCGGCTGCTCAACATGCTCGGCCACCAGCACGTCTGCGCCCTCGCCTATGCGCTCGCCTTCGCAGTCAATCTGGCGCTGTGCCTGATCCTGGTTCCCCGCTTCGGCGGCTACGGCGCCGCCGCCGCCACCTCTGCGGCGCTGACCTTCGAGACCGTGCTGCTGTTCTGGATCGTCCGCAAACGCCTCGGCCTGCACGTGCTGGCGTTCGGCAACAAAGGCTAGTTCAAGTGGTCGGCGCGCTGCTGACCGCCTCATCGCCTCATGCTATAGTTTCAAAATGAGCGCAGACAACCTCGAGGCTTTGATCAAGCGGGCGGAATCCTGGCCGGAAGCGGCGCGGGAGGAACTGGCCGCGGTGGCTCGCGAGATCGAAAGCGAACTTCAAGCCGACCGGTATCACGCCAGCGACGAAGAGCTGCGGATCATCGATGCTGCCGCCGCTACTCTCGACACGGGCGAACAGGCCACCGACGACGAAATCCGAATTGCGTTCGCTAAGTTTGGGCGATGAAGGTCGTCTACTCCCGGCAGGCTCTCGCCGACCTCGATCAGATCTCCGCCTATTACGGCAAGCACGCAAGTCAGAGAGTTGCCCGATCGATCGGCGCGCGGATCGAAAACGTGATCGCTCGAATCGCATCGGCTCCCGATTCGGCCCCCAGGGTCGCACAACGTCCCGACATCCGATCGGCAGCCGTTGTGCGCTATCCGTTTCGGGTTTTCTATCGCGTGCGAGACTCCAAGATCGAAATCCTGCACATCCGTCACACCGCGCGAGCGCCGATGCAGCAGAGCGATTAGGCGCCCTGCTCATCGACCAAGTCGTCGCCGGCTTGACCGGGCGATCGGTCATCCCAGAGTCCTGATGCTCTGGGATACGTGATGTTGCGAGCGGGCAGATCGACAAAAATGGTAAGCGCCCGCCCCCAACCCGCCTTAAGCCGCGGTCCAGCCGCCGTCCATCGACAGGTTGGCGCCGGTGATCTGGCTGGCGTCGTCGCCGCAGAGGTAGACCGCAAGTGCCGCGACCTGTTCGGGGGTAACGAACTGCTTGGTCGGCTGGGCGGCGAGCAGGACGTCGTTGATCACCTGCTCCTTGGTCAGGCCGCGCGCCTTCATGGTATCGGGGATCTGCTTCTCGACCAGCGGGGTCCAGACGTAGCCGGGCGAAATGCAGTTGCAGGTGATCTTGTGGGTGGCGAGCTCCAGCGCCACGGTCTTGGTCAGGCCGGCGATGCCGTGCTTGGCGGCCACATAGGCCGACTTGAACGGCGACGCGACCAGCGAATGCGCCGAGGCGGTGTTGATGATGCGACCCCAGCCGCGCTTCTTCATGCCCGGCACCGCGGCGCGGATGCCGTGGAACGCCGACGACAGATTGATGCCGATGATCGCATCCCACTTCTCGATCGGGAAATCTTCGACCGGCGACACGAACTGGATGCCGGCGTTGTTGACCAGAATGTCGACCGAGCCGAAGGTGGTCTCGCCGAGCTTGATCATCTCGGCGATCTCGGCCGGCTTCAGCATGTCGGCCGGCGAGTACACCGCCTTGACGGCGAACTCGCTCTCGATCGCCTTGCGCTCCTTCTCGATCGCGTCAGCTTCGCCCATGCCGTTGATCACGACGTTGGCGCCGGCCTTGGCGAAGGCGCGCGCATAGCTGAGCCCGATCCCCGAGGTCGAGCCGGTCACGACCGCGGTCTTACCTGTCAGATTCGTCATTATCCGCTCCTGTTCGCGAAGTTGAGAAAGCGGCGCAGAACAGGCCGCTTATTCGAAAGCATCCCGGGTGAGGTCCCAGGTCACCATGGTCTCGCCGTCCTGCGGCGCCCGCTGCCAGCTCTGGTCGCGCATCGAGACATAGACGTCCTGCTCGCCGGCCTTCCAGTGCTCGGTCATGTTCAGCCGGGAGAAATCGTAGTCCTTCGACGACGCCTCGTAATCCCGCTTACGATAGATCAGATGCACGACGGTGACGGCATTCTCTTGCGCCGCCTGATGCAGGATGGCGTAGGCCGGATCGTCGCGCAGTTCCGCCGGCAGCCGCTCGATCAGGTCGCGCAGCGCCTTGCGGGTGTTGTGGATCATCTTGTTCTTGTCGGTATTCAGCCGGGTGCGGCTGGAATAGCGGATGTCCTTCTCGCGCTCGGCGGCTTCCAGCAGCGTCTCCGGCAGCCGGCCGCGGGCGCTGAACAGATCGATCTGGAAGATCAGCAGATTCTCGCGCTGCTCGCAGTCGAGCACGTAGTCCAGCGGGGTGTTGGACGCGACGCCGCCATCCCAATAATACGCGCCGTCGATTTCGATCGCCGGAAAGCCCGGCGGCAGCGCGGCCGAGGCCATGATGTGCTCGGGGCCGATGGTCTGCTTGGTGGTATCGAAATACACGAAGTTGCCGGTGACGATATTGACCGCACCGACACTGAGGCGGATGCCGTTGTGGTTGAGGCGGTCGAAATCGACCAGCCGCTCCAGCGTCGAACGCAGCGGCGCGGTGTCGTAGTAGCTCAAATTCGACGGCTTGCCCGACGGCAGCAGATGCGTCGGCGGAAACCGCGGCGTGAAGAAACCCGGCACGCCGAAGGTGGCGATCACCGCCGCCGAGGTCTCGTTGAACAGCGAATGGGCGTGGTCGTCGTGCAGCAGGGGCTGCCACGGCACCGGCGATGACGCCATCTCCCAGAACTGCTTGAGCTTGTCGACGCGCTGCTCGCGCGGATTGCCGGCGATGATCGCGGCGTTGATGGCGCCGATCGAGATGCCGGCGAGCCATTGCGGCTCGAAATCGTGATGGCACAGTGCCTGATAGGCGCCGGCCTGATAGGCGCCGAGCGCGCCGCCCCCCTGCAGCACCAGCACGCGGCGCGCGTCGCAGGGCCTCGAGGGCTTTTTGTGCGGGGTCGGGTCCATCCGGTCGGTTGCACCTCGGGCAGGGACGCCGGCAACTTGGCGGGGCGCGGCGCCAGCGTCAATCGCGCCAACGGCGGGACGCGATCACGCCCGGTTTATCGCGGCGTGTCGGTGGAGGCGAGAATCATGGTCCAGAACACCTTGTATTTGGTGCCCGGTGCATAGCTGGCGGCGATGCCGATCCGGTCGACGCCCGTTTTCAACATGTTGGCACGGTGCGGCGGCGAATCCCGCCAGCCCGAAAACGCTTCCGCCAGCGTGTGATAGCCGGCCGAGACGTTCTCGACCGCAACGGCCGCCGGATAGCCGGAGGCGTTCAGCCGCTGCGCCAGCGGCGCCTTGACGTCGTGGTCGAGCTTGTTGCGCCTCGCCATGGTCGAGGACTGGTCCTCGGCGAGCTTGGTCAGCGCCGGATCGACCGTCACCGGGCCGAGGCCGTTGTTCTGGCGATATTGCGAGATCATGACGGCCGCGGCGGCGACGTCGACCCGGGCGCCTTCTCGCGCCATGCTCTGATACATTGACGGCGTGTCGACCGAAGGTGCGACATCGCCGGCACAGCCTGCCAGCACCAACAGGCCGAGAACGGCCATCACCCCGCGAAACATTCCGAAATTCCCCATCGCGCGCGATCGGCACCGCCGGCCCGTCACCGGCTCACGGCGCGCCGGGGAGTTGTTGCACGTCAACAGTGGCTGAAAGGTGAAGATACCGCAGGACCGGACACGCAATCAGGCCACCAAACGGCAACGGCCCGGACTTGCGTCCGGGCCGCGAGCAGTCGCCGTGGAGGTTCAGGCGGCGGCTGCCGACTTCGAGGTGGGGACCGACGAAATCGTCTTCAGAACCTGGGAAGCGATCTGGTAGGGGTCGCCCTGCGAGTTCGGGCGGCGATCTTCCAGATAGCCCTTGTAGCCGTTGTTGACGAAGGAGTGCGGCACCCGGATCGACGCGCCACGATCGGCGATGCCGTAGGAGAACTTGTTCCAGGGCGCGGTCTCGTGCTTGCCGGTCAGGCGCATGTGGTTGTCCGGACCGTACACCGCGATGTGGTCGTCGAGATTGGCCTCGAACGCCTTCATCATCGCTTCGAAATACTCCTTGCCGCCGACTTCGCGCATGTAGGCGGTGGAGAAATTGCAGTGCATGCCCGAGCCGTTCCAATCGGTGTCGCCGAGCGGCTTGCAGTGGAATTCGATGTCGATGCCGTACTTCTCGGTGAGACGCAGCATCAGGTAGCGCGCCATCCACATCTGGTCGGCGGCGGTCCGCGATCCCTTGCCGAACACCTGGAATTCCCACTGGCCCTTGGCCACTTCGGCGTTGATGCCTTCGTGGTTGATGCCGGCGGCGAGGCAGAGGTCGAGATGCTCTTCGACGATCTGGCGAGCGATGTCACCGACATGCTTGTAGCCGACGCCGGTGTAGTACGGGCCCTGCGGCGCCGGATAGCCGGAATCGGGGAAACCAAGCGGCCGGCCGTTCTTGTAGAAGAAGTATTCCTGCTCGAAGCCGAACCAGGCACCTTCGTCGTCCAGAATGGTGGCGCGGGTGTTGGTCGGATGCGGGGTGACGCCGTCCGGCATCATCACTTCGCACAGCACCAGAATGCCGTTCTTGCGCGCAGCGTCCGGGTACATCGCGACCGGCTTCAGCACGCAATCCGAGCTGTGGCCTTCGGCCTGTAACGTCGACGAGCCGTCGAAGCCCCACAGCGGAAGCTGCTCCAGCGTCGGGTAGATCTCGAATTCCTTGATGGTCGTCTTGCCGCGCAGATTCGGCGTCGGCTTGTAGCCGTCGAGCCAGATGTACTCGAGCTTGTACTTGGTCATGCGGTCCTCTCGTTGGAGATGCCACCGGCGTTCGGCTGGTGGCGGACGCAGAACCGCTCCCGGCGGCCTTCTGTCCGCCGAACATGAAGCATTTAATATGCCAGAATGAGCCAAATCGCCGCAGGCAGGGCAGCGCCGCGACGGCGCGGTCAACGCAAGGGGCTCCGCGTCGAGGGCGCCGTAGCGCGACACGCGAAATCGTCGATAGCTCCGTATTTCTCCGCGCCCGCAGCGGTGAACAAAATTAACCCCTCGGGCGCACGATTTTCTCGGAAGGGGGAGTGCGCAACCAAGCCATCCCGGCCGCGTTGCATCAAACCAATGCCGAGTTCGTCAGCAGACGGGAAAATGCGCAAAGAATCGCCTTTGACTGATTCTTTGTTGATCATTCTGCCTGCACGCGAAGCAATCGCGTTATCATCCGTTGCGACGCGCGGCCGGACCGCTCGTCGAGCCGCTTCATCGACCCGAAGGAGACAAAGGAGAGATCGCGTGAGCAGCCTGAACCAGACCTCCGCCAAGATCTACCAGTTCCCGGTCGGCGGCCGGGATGGCGCCAACCGCACCTCGCTGCCGAGCAGCGAAGCGGCATCGAATCCCGCCAATATCCTGACCTGTTCGAGCTGGTATCACGAGATCGCAATGCTCGAAGAGCAGTCCACCAAACGGCCATGACACTGCAGCTTGCGCGGCCCCTCCGCCGCGATCATCAGACCGACTGACGAAGGGCCGGCGCACGCGTTCGGCCCTTTTTGTTGGTGCCGGGTGCGTTCGGTTGATCGTCAGACGCCGAAGATCGACCAGCCCATGCGCTTGGTCAGCGCCTCCAGCGCGACGCGGCCGAGATGGGAGTTCCCAGCGGCATCAAGCCCCGGCGCCCACACCGCGATCGAGGCTTTGCCCGGCGCAACCGCAAGGATGCCGCCGCCGACGCCGCTCTTGCCCGGCAGGCCGACCCGGTAGGCGAATTCGCCCGAACCGTCATAATGGCCGCAGGTCAGCATCAGCGCGTTGATGCGCCGGGCGCGCTCGCTCGACACCACATTGTGGCCGGTCGAGGGGTTCTGGCCGTTGTACGCCAGAAAACGCCCGGCCATCGCCAATTGCCGGCAACTCATCGCGATCGCGCAGTGATGGAAATAGACCCCGAGCGTGTATTCGACCGGATTGTCCAGCACCCCGAACGACTTCATGTAGTTGGCGAGCGCGGCATTGCGAAACCCGGTGCGCTGCTCGGACTTCGCGACCGCATCGTCGATCACGATCGACGTATCCCCGGCGAGGAACTGCATGAAGCGCAGAATTTCGCCGAGCGCCTCGCGCGGCTGGTGTCCGGACAGGATCAGATCGGTGACCGCGATGGCGCCGGCGTTGATGAACGGATTGCGCGGAATGCCGCGCTCGTGTTCGAGCTGCACGATCGAATTGAACGCCGAGCCCGACGGCTCACGGCCGACGCGCCGCCACAGCCGATCGCCGGCCTTGCCGAGCGCCAGTGTCAGCGTGAACACCTTCGAGATGCTCTGAATCGAGAACGGCACGTCGGCATCACCGGCGGCGGCAACGTGACCATCGGCGTCGATCACCACCAGCCCGAAGCGCTTCGGGTCGACCCGCGCCAGCTCGGGGATGTAGCTCGCCACCTCGCCGCGGTCCGCCCGCTGCGCCATCTCGTCGGCGATTTCGGCAACGGCGCGGTCGAGAAGGTTATTGCTCATAGCGGCGGAGAGAAGGACAAGCCCGACGGGAACGCAAGGCCAAAGAGGAAGCAGGATTGCGTGTAGGCAGGGACATCGCCGCGAGCAAAGCCGGCCCCTTCTCCCCGCGCGCGGGGAGAAGGGTGGGATGAGGGGGCGTCGCGCCGAAGCCGAGTGCCCGCCATCGATGTTACCCAGTCCAGCCAGGCTAGAGCAGTTCTGTCTTTCATAGAATCAGGGCTGATCCGCACCGCCTGCCACACGCACAACCTCATGGTGAGGAGGCGCGTAGCGCCGTCTCGAACCATGTGACGCAGGGAATGCGTTGCCCCATCCTTCGAGACGCCCGGCTTCGCTGGGCTCCTCTGGATGAGGACTCAGTGCCTTCGGAAAGGTCGGATCGTTTCAATCAAACGATGAACCGCTCTAATCTGACGCTCTGGCTCGTGGAGGCGCCCCTCACCCGACCCGGCTTCGCTCCGCTCCGCCGGGCCGACTTCTCCCCGCGCGCGGCGAGAGGTTAGGCCACGCCCGTTTCCGGGGTTACTAACTCGCCGACGTCAGATGCCGCTGCCGGCGGAGCTGCAGCGCGCTACGGTGACCGTCGCCGGTCGGCTGATAGAATTCGGTGTAGCGATGCGTCGCCTCGCCGAAGGCTTGCGCGTCGGCCTCTTTCCTCACGTCGAGCGCGTCGAAGCCGTTGCGGACCAGGAAGGTGAACTGGTCGCGCAGCACCTGACCGGTGGCGCGCAGCTCACCGCGATAGCCGTAGATTTCGCGCAGCCGCCGCGCCTGGCTGTGGGCGCGGCCGTCCTTGTAGGTCGGGAACACCAGCGCGATCAGCGCCAGCCGGTCGAGCCAGGGCTTCAGCTCGGCGACGTCGCGGTTGTTCGGCCAGATCACCCCGAGCGGGCTGTTGCGCGCCGCCAAGGAGTCCGGATCGGCCAGAAAGCGCGCAGCCGAGATCAGCACAGAGCCGGCGGCCGGCAACTCAGCGTCGTCGGCCACCGCGGCGAATTCGTCGGCCACGATCTGACCGTTCTTAACGAGTGGCATAGACCCGCTCCTTGAAGGGTTCGACGCCGAGCCGCTTGACCGCGTCGACGAACAACTCGTCCGGCCGCTGCCGCAGGCTGAGATACGCCTCGACGATGTCCTCGATCACGTCGGCGACGTCGCCGTATGGCACCGCGGGGCCGATCAGCACGCCGAGTTCGGCGCCCTCGTCGGCGCGGCCGCCGATGGTGATCTGATAGAACTCCTCGCCGTTCTTCTCGACGCCGAGAATCCCGATGTGGCCGACGTGGTGATGGCCGCAGGCGTTGATGCAGCCGGAGATGTTGATGTGTAGCCGCCCGATCAGAGCCGCGGTGTCGGGATTGGCGAAGCGCCGCGACAGCTCCTGGGCGATCGGGATCGACCGGGCATTCGCCAGCGAGCAGTAATCGAGCCCCGGGCAGGCGATGATGTCGCTGACCAGACCGACGTTCGGGGTGGCGAGGCCGAGCCCGTCGAGCGCCGCCCACAGCGCCGGCAAATCGCGTCTGGCGACATGCGGCAGCACCAGGTTCTGTTCGTGGCCGACCCGGATCTCGCCGAACGAATATTTGTCGGCAAGGTCGGCGACCGCATCCATCTGCTCGGCGGTGGCATCGCCCGGCGCGCCGCCCGCGGGCTTCAGCGACAGCGTGACGATGGCGTAACCGTCCTGGCGATGCGGCGCGACCGAATTGGCCCGCCACGCTTCGAACCGCGCATCGCCGGCCGCCGCGCGAAGCTCGTCCGGCTCGGCCGGCAGCTCTTCATAGGCCGGATAGATGAAGCGCGAGCGGATGTCCTCGATCATCTCGTCGTCGAGCGTCAGCGGACCGTCGGCGATCTCGCTCCACGCCAGCTCGACCTCGGCGGCGAACTTCTCGATGCCGAGCTCGTGCACCAGGATCTTGATCCGGGCCTTGTAGATGTTGTCGCGACGTCCGTACTGATTGTAGACGCGCAGGATCGCCTCGATATAGCTGAGGATGTCGCGCCCGGCGACGAACGGCTTGATGGTGCGGCCGATGAACGGGCTGCGACCCAGTCCGCCGCCGACCAGCACTTCGAAGCCGGTGTCGCCGGCGTCGTTTCTGACCAGCTTCAGGCCGATGTCGTGGATCTTGATCGCCGCACGGTCGTGATCGGACGCGGTGATGGCGAACTTGAACTTGCGCGGCAGGAACGAGAACTCCGGATGCAGCGCGGTGTGCTGGCGCAGGATTTCGGCCCAGACCCGCGGATCCTCGATCTCGCCCGGCGCGACGCCGGCCCACTGATCGGCGGTAACGTTGCGGGTGCAATTGCCCGAGGTCTGCATCGCATGGATGCCGACCTCGGCGAGGTCGGCGAGCGCGTCGGGCAGATCCTTCAGCGCGATCCAATTGAACTGGATGTTCTGCCGGGTGGTGAAATGGCCATAGCCGCGGTCGTAGGTCCGCGCCACATGCGCCAGCTTGCGAAGCTGGTCCGACGACAGCGTGCCGTAGGGAATCGCCACGCGGAACATGTAGGCGTGGAGCTGCAGATACACGCCGTTCATCAAGCGTAACGGCTTGAACTCGTCCTCGGTGAGTTCGCCAGACAGGCGTCGGCGCACCTGATCGCGGAACTCGTCGACGCGTTCGTGGACGATGGCGCGGTCGATCTCGTCGTAAGCATACATGGAGCAGTCCTCAAGCCTGGACCGGCAGCGCGATAGTGACGCCGTTGCGCCGGATTTTTTCGCGCAGGTTTCCGGGGCGGATTGCGCCATCCGCGGCGATTTCGACCGGCGCGATGTAGGCACCGACCGCGCCGACATCGTCGGCGGTCGCGGCGGCGAGCAGCGCGCGCGCCGGCTCAGCCTCGCGCACGATGGCGGCGTCGGCCAGATCGGTCGACCAGCCGCTCTGCGCGGTCCGGTAGATCACCACGCCATCAATGGTGCGGTTCGCGGTGATCACCGAAGGGCCGGTGATCTTGATCTTCTGTTGCAGCGGGGACGTCATTCGGCGGCCATCTGATAGGTCGAGACGAGTTGCAGGAGTTGTTGCTGGCGCCACGCCGCCGAATGCGCGACGACGTCGCCGATCACCAGCAGTGCCGGTCCGCCGTCGACCTGCTCGACCAGCGCCGGCAGGTCGTCGAGCCTTCCGACAGCCGATGCAGCGTCCGGCCGCGTCACCCGCGCGAATACACCGACCGGCGTATCGGCGGCGCGGCCGGCAGCGAGCAGCCCTTCGCGGATCGTCGGCGCCGCGCTCATGCCCATATAGACCACGACGGTCATCTTCTGATCGGTCAGAGCCGACCAGTCGACGGTTTCGGCATCCTTGGCCTTATGGGCAGTGAGAAAGGTGATGCGCAGCGCCTCGTGGCGATAGGTCAGCGGCACCTCGAACTGCGAGGCCGCACCGAGCGCAGCGCTGATGCCCGGCACCACCACGTAAGACACGCCGGCCTCACGCAACGCTTCGACCTCTTCACCGCCGCGGCCGAACACGAACGGATCGCCGCCCTTCAGCCGCACGGCGCGCTGGCCGGACCGAGCCGCTTCGATCAGCAGCTTGTTGATCGCGTCCTGACCGATGCCCGGCTGGCCGACACGGCGGCCGACCGGCACGCGCTTGGCGTCGCGGCGGATGCGGTCGAGGATGTCGGGCGAAACCAGCTCGTCGTAGAACACCACGTCGGCATCCGACAGCGCCCGCAGCGCCTTCAGCGTCAGCAGATCAGGATCACCGGGACCAGCGCCGACGATGCTGACATGACCATCGGCGCGGCGGCCGAGCGAGTGCCGTGCGTAGTCGGTGGCATCATCGATCTTCTTCAGTTCGGTCTCGGCATCCGCCAGCCGCCCGTCGAGCACCGCGCGGCCGATCGGGCCGTCGACGACGCGCTCCCAGAACCGGCGGCGCAGCGGGAATTCAGGAATCCGTGCCTTGATCGGCGTGCGCCAGCGGCCGATCAGCGCGGCCAGTTCGCCGATCCGCGCCGGCACCACTGTCTCGATCAGTTCGCGGAGGCGGCGCGCTACCACCGGCGAAGACCCGCCGGTGCCGATCGCCACCACCACGTCGCCGCGATCGACGATTGCCGGAAAGATGAAGGTGGAATGCGACAGCTCGTCCATGACGTTGACCGGCACCCCGAGGGCGCGCGCCTTCGCGGCCAGCGGCGCGGCGACCTCGCCCGCCCCCGCACACAAAAGCGCGATCGCGCCGGTGAGATCGGCGCGCAGCGGATCACCTTCCGGAAAACTGATGCGGGCGCGCTCGGCCTCGGTCAGACCGGCCAGATCGCGGTCGCCATCGGTGACGTACCAGCGGACCGAAGCACCGGCGCCGAGCAACAGCCTCAGCTTGGCACGCGCCATCTCGCCGGCGCCCACAAGCACCACGGGGCCCGTCGCAAGATCGAGAAACACCGGAAGAAACCGCATGCCGACTCCGCTTTGAACGAACCCAGAATTATTTTCTGCATGGAAACGTTACAAGCCGCCCGAGAAGAAAACCATTCCTTTGCGCCGCTCGTGGACGACGTAGAATTTCGTTCCTCAAAACGTTCAATAGGTAGACGACCGTTCCCCGAGCGCGGAAAGCCTGGCCGCCGCAACGATCTGGCAGCGCGCCAGGCGCCGGTGGGACGGCTTCCCACACCTCCTTCGATCGCCTATCTGACGACCATCATCACGCAGGTAGCGGCGGTGCTACGCCGATCGCAGAACCGGCCATTGTCAGTCGAGGAGATCTCGTGAACCGTTTCGCTCTCTCATTGTTCGCCGGCTTCGCAGCGCTGCTGACGGCGGCCCCGGCGCAGGCGCAAACATCGACGACGCTGCTCAACGTCTCCTACGACATCGCGCGCGAGCTCTATGTGGAGATCAACGCCGCATTCATCCCCCATTGGAAGGCGAAGACCGGCCAGGACATCACCATCAACCAGTCGCACGGCGGATCGTCGCGGCAGGCGCGTTCCATCCTGGAAGGACTGGAGGCCGATGTCGTGACCTTCAATCAGGTCACCGACGTCCAGGTGCTGCACGACAAGGGCAAGCTGATCCCGGCGGATTGGGCGAAGCGGCTGCCGAACAATTCCTCGCCGTACTACTCGCTGCCCGCGTTCCTGGTGCGGGCCGGCAACCCAAAGGGAATCAAGGACTGGGACGATCTGGTGAAGCCGGACGTCAAAGTGATCTTCCCGAACCCCAAGACGTCGGGTAACGCCCGCTACACCTATCTGGCAGCCTACGCTTTCGCCAGGCACAAATACGGCAGCGATGCCGAGGCCGACGCCTTCATCAAGAAGCTGTTCGCCAATGTGCCGGTGTTCGACACTGGAGGCCGCGCCGCCACGACGACCTTCGTCGAACGCCAGACCGGCGACGTGCTGATCACTTTCGAGGCAGAGACCAGCGCGATCCGCGATCTGGCGGGCGCCGACAAATATCAAGTGGTGGTCCCTCCCACCAGCCTGCTGGCTGAGTTCCCGGTCGCCGTCGTCGACAAATACGCCGACAAGCACGGCACACGAGCGCTGGCCACCGCCTATCTCGAATATCTGTATTCGCCCGAGGGGCAGACGATCCTCGCCAAGGCCTATAACCGGGTGCACGACAAGGCCGTGATCGAGAAATTCAAAGACAAGTTCCCGGAGGTGAAGCTGTACCGGGTCGAGGACGAGTTCGGGGGCTGGGACAAGCTGAACGCCGAGCACTTGGCCTCGGGCGCGAAGCTGGATCAGTTGTTCGGGGGGCGATGAGGCGGCAGGCCGAGCGTACCTCCAGGCGCCGACAACAAGTTCGTCGTTCCGGGGCGCGAGCGCGGCGCGAACACGGAAATCTCTCTTCGCTACAACCACTAGATTCCGGGGCTGCGCGCGACAGCGCGCATCCCGGAATGACGAACGCCAAATCTGTTCGTCATTGCAAGCGGAGCGCAGCAATCCAGATCCCACTGCGCAAAGCTGGATTGCTTCGTCGCGGAGCCTGTGCTCGGACGGCGCAAAGCGCCGATCCGGGTGCTCCTCGCAATGACGCGGTGAGGCGTTGATCTGCAATTGACTAACCCTCACCCACCCTCGTCACTCTCTTCGGATCACCGCCTTGCGACGCAGCGTCATTCCCGGTTTCGGCCTCAGCCTCGGCATCACGTTGCTGTATCTCGGCGCGATCGTGCTGCTGCCGCTGGCTGCGCTGATCCTGAAGGCGTCAGACATCGGCGCGGCTCAGCTTTGGGCTATTCTGAGTTCGCCGCGGACACTCGCGGCGATCCGGCTGACACTGACGATGGCGCTGGTCGCCACGCTGTTCAACGCGCTGTACGGCACGCTGCTGGCCTGGGTGCTGGCGCGCTACACGTTTCCCGGCAAGCGCCTGCTGGATGCGCTGATCGACGTGCCGTTCGCGCTACCGACCGCGGTGGCAGGCCTCGCATTGACGGCGCTGTTCTCGAAATCCGGCTGGTTCGGCGCGCCGCTCGATGCGCTCGGACTGCAGATCGTCTACACGCCGCTCGGAATCGCGATCGCGATGGCGTTCACCAGCATTCCGTTCGTGGTGCGTACGGTGCAGCCGGTGATCGAGGATCTCGGCAGCGACGTCGAGGAGGCCAGCCGCTCGCTGGGCGCCAACGATCTGCAGATCCTGTCGAAGATCATCCTGCCGTCGATCTTTCCAGCGCTGCTGGCCGGCGCCTCGCTGGCATTCGCGCGCAGCCTCGGCGAGTTCGGCGCCGTCATCTTCATCGCCGGAAACCAGCCGATGAAGACCGAGATCGTGGCGCTGCTCGCCTTCATCCGGCTCGAAGAATACGACTACCCCGCCGCAGCGGCGATCGCCTCGGCGATGCTGGTGATGGCTTTCGTGATGCTGATCATCACCAACGCGGTGCAAGCCTGGCAGCTCCGCTATCTCGGCAAGAGCGGAACATGACGGCCAAACCGAGCGCTCCCGTGAAAAAGGACTGGATGGTGACGCCCGTCGGCGCCGGGCCGGTGACGCGTTGCGTCGTCCTCGGCATCGTGGCCGTGCTGACGCTGTTCATCCTGGTCGCGCCGCTGGCGGTGATCCTGACCTCGGCGTTTGCCCAGGGCGTCGGCGTGTTCCTGCGCAATCTCGGCGACCCCGGCACGCTGCACGCGATGTGGCTGACCACGATCACCGCGCTGATCGCGGTGCCGGTCAACATCCTGTTCGGCCTCGCCGCCGCCTGGACGGTGACCAAGTTCGAGTTTCCCGGGCGCACGCTGCTGATCGCGCTGATCGAACTGCCCTATTCGATCTCGCCGATCGTCGCCGGTGTCGCTTATCTGTTCGTGTACGGTTCGCAGGGGCTGTTCGGCCCGCTGCTCGAGCAACTCGGCATCAAGGTGATGTTCGCGCTGCCGGGCATCGTGCTGGCCAGCATGTTCGTGACCGCGCCGTTCGTCGCCCGGGAGCTGATCCCGCTGATGCAGGTGCAGGGGACCGACGAAGAGGAGGCGGCGGTAACTCTGGGGGCGTCGGGCTTTGCGACCTTCCTGCGCGTCACGCTGCCCAACATCCGGTGGGCGGTGCTGTACGGGGCGATCCTGTGCAATGCCCGCGTGCTCGGCGAATTCGGCGCGGTGTCGGTGGTGTCCGGCAATGTGCGCGGCCAGACCACCACGCTGCCGTTGCAGATCGAACTTCTGTACCAGGACTACAATGTCGCAGGCGCGTTCGCCGCCGCCACCACCCTGACGGCCGTCGCCCTGGTGACCATCCTGTTGAAACTCCTCCTGGAACGGCTGTCCGGCGACGAACGGCCGCTGACCTAGCGCCGCCGCGGTCCTGATCGAATCGGAACCAACGCTCCGGGTCTGATTTGCGCGTTTTCGTCTCCCGAGCCGATATCCGTCGCTCGAAATCGCTGCGGCGGCCGACGGTGGCCCCTGGGCCTTCCAATTTCGGAGGCTTTGGCGCTAAAAGGCCGTGGGCGCCGCTGGGGAGGCGGCGCTGTCCCCGGACCCCGTCAACGGCGGTTTCGACCTTTTCTGGCTGGATAATCAAATGAATCGTATTGATGCCCACGGACTGAAAATCGCTCCTGTGCTGTTCGACTTCATCGCCAAGGAAGCCGCGCCGAAAACCGGCATCGCTCCCGACGTATTTTGGGCCGGGCTCGCTGCGATCGTTCGTGATCTGGCGCCGAAGACCCGCGCGCTGCTGAAGACCCGCGACGACCTTCAGGCCAAGATCGACGCCTGGCATCTCGCCAACAAGGGCAAGAAGCAGGACATGGCGGCCTACACCGCGTTCCTGAAGGAGATCGGCTACCTGCTGCCGGAGCCGGCGACCGTCCCGGTCGAGACCGCCAATGTCGACGAGGAAATCGGCAAGCTGTGCGGCCCGCAGCTCGTGGTGCCGCTGTCGAATGCGCGCTACGCGCTGAACGCCGCCAATGCGCGCTGGGGCTCGCTGTATGATGCGTTCTACGGCACCGATGCGATCCCGCAGGAAGCCACCCAGGCCAAGGGCTACGACAAGGCCCGCGGCGACAAGGTGATCGCCAAGGCCAAGGCGTTCCTCGACCAGGCCGCTCCGCTCGCCGCCGGCAGCCACAGCGACGTCACCGCCTACAGCGTGATCGCCGGCCAGTTCTCGGCCAAGCTGAAGAGCGGCAATGCCGCCGGCCTGAAGAAGCCCGAGCAGTTCGCCGGCTATAACGGCGATGCGGCCTCGCCGAGCGCCGTGCTGCTGGTCAACAACGGCCTGCACATCGAGATCAAGATCGACCGCGCCAACACCATCGGCAAGGACGATCCGGCCGGCGTCGCCGACCTGATCATCGAATCCGCCGTCTCGACCATTCTCGACATGGAAGACTCGGTCGCCGCCGTCGACGCCGACGACAAGGTGCTGATCTATCGCAACACCCTCGGGCTGATGGACGGCACGCTGTCGGAAAGCTTCGAGAAGGGCGGCAAGACCGTTACCCGCGCGCTCAACGGCGACCGCAGCTACACCGGCGCCGACGGCAAGCAGATCACGCTGCACGGGCGCAGCCTGCTGCTGATGCGCAACGTCGGCCACCACATGTGGACCGACGCGGTGCTCGACAGCGAAGGTCAGGAGATCCCGGAAGGCTTCCTCGACGCCGCGGTGTCGGGCCTGATCGCGATCCACGATCTCAAGCACCTCGGCAACACCCGCAACAGCCGCACCGGCTCGGTCTACATCGTCAAGCCGAAGATGCACGGCCCGGATGAAGTCGCACTCACCGTCGAACTGTTCGGCCGCG
Source organism: Rhodopseudomonas sp. WA056 (assembly GCF_010906995.1). Classification (NCBI taxonomy): domain Bacteria; kingdom Pseudomonadati; phylum Pseudomonadota; class Alphaproteobacteria; order Hyphomicrobiales; family Nitrobacteraceae; genus Rhodopseudomonas; species Rhodopseudomonas sp. WA056. Next base: position 24,685 of record NZ_QPFS01000065.1, read on the forward strand.
TCGAAAAGATGCTCGGCCTGACCGAGAACACGCTGAAGGTCGGCATCATGGACGAGGAGCGCCGCACCACGGTGAACCTCAAGGCCTGCATCCAGAACGCGTCCAAGCGGATCTGCTTCATCAACACGGGATTCCTGGACCGCACCGGCGACGAGATCCACACCTCGATGGAAGCGGGTCCGATGATCCGCAAGAACGAGATGAAGGCGCAGCCCTGGATCAAGGCCTATGAGGACTGGAACGTCGACACCGGTCTGGTCGACGGCCTGCCCGGCCATGCCCAGATCGGCAAGGGCATGTGGGCAGCGCCCGACAAGATGGCCGACATGCTGGCGCAGAAGATCGGCCATCCGCAGGCCGGCGCCACCACCGCCTGGGTGCCGTCGCCGACCGCCGCGACCCTGCACGCCCTGCACTATCACCAGGTCGACGTGATCGCGCGCCAGCAGGAGCTGGCCAAGGGCGGCCCGCGCGCCAAGCTCGAGGACATCCTCACCATCCCGGTGTCGAATTCGAACTGGGCGCCGGACGATGTCCGTCAGGAGATCGACAACAACTGCCAGGGCATCCTCGGCTACGTGGTGCGCTGGATCGACCAGGGCGTCGGCTGCTCCAAGGTGCCGGACATCCACGACGTCGGCCTGATGGAAGACCGCGCCACGCTGCGCATCTCCAGCCAGCACCTCGCCAACTGGCTGCATCACGGCGTCGTCACCAAGGAGCAGGTGCTGGACTCGCTGAAGCGGATGGCGGTGGTGGTCGACAAGCAGAACGAAGGCGATCCGCTCTACCGGCCGATGGCGCCGGATTTCGACGGCGTCGCGTTCGAAGCCGCCTGCGATCTGATCTTCAAGGGCCGCGCCCAGCCGAACGGCTACACCGAGTTCATCCTGCACGAACGCCGCCGCGAGGCGAAGGCGGCGCATCTGGAAACGCTGCGCTAGGCCGGCGGCACTGTTACTTCGGTTATCACGAGACCTCCCCGCAACGGGGAGGTCTTTTGCTTTGGTAGCTCATTACTGTCCAGCAATTTCAAGCGCGCGTGGTGCAAACCCCGGGTGACGGCTTGCCGCTGCACCGACCGGAACCATCCTCGGAGCTGCCCGTTGACCGGCATCCAAACACTGGAGGACAGGATGGACTGGAATCGCGTTGAAGGTAACTGGAAGCAGTTCAAGGGCAACGTCAAGGAGAAGTGGGGCAAACTCACCGACGACGATCTCGACGTGATCGAAGGCCGCCGCGATCAGCTCGAAGGCAAGCTGCAGGAGCGATACGGCTACGCCAAGGACCAGGTCCGCAAGGACGTCGACGACTGGTTCTCGACCCTGAAGTAATCGGCCCACAGGTCGACACGATGAGCCCCGGCACAGCACGCCGGGGCTTTTTGTTTGCAGACGTCGACAGAGCCTCGAGCAGTTCTGCTCTTTATAGAATCAGAGCTGATCCGCACCGCGTGCCACACACACGCACAACCTCATGGTGGGGAGGCGCGTAGCGCCGTCTCGAACCATGTGACGCAGGGAATGCGTTGCCCGATCCTTCGAGACGCCCGGCTTCGCCGGGCTCCTCGGGATGAGGACTCAGTGCCTTCGGAAAGGTCGGGTCGTTTCAATCAAACGATGAACCGCTCCAAGCTGTTATGACGGACTCAGGACTGCGGCAGTGAGAGCAGCAGCCGAGCCGGCTTCGATCGACGAAGCGCTCCTCGATCGACAAATCGCTCGACAGGCTGCCCGCACGGCAGCTCCGGCCGGGCTGACCACCCGGCCGGAGCCGACTCAGAACACTGCCAGATACTTCAGCAGTGACACGATGCCGATGATGATGACGACGACACGTGCGATCTGCTTGGCGCGGCCGTCGAGCGGCAGCATGTTGATCAGATACAACACCAAAATGACGACGAGAAAGGTAATCAGAATTCCGATCAGAAGGCTCATCTTTCTAGCTCCAACCCGCGGTCACGCCGCGTTGGATCAATCGCCGAGATGCAGATCGGTTCCAACTTCGGAACTGGAGCTTGATTGCCGAATAGTCTTCAAGAGAAATGCTTAGATCGCTCTCGTGCGGCACCCTTCGATTGGGTTCGAAGCGTTACTCCTGAGCCAGCACCGGCACCCTGGAATAGCCGGCGCGGACGTGATCGGCGCCGGACGCCGGCGCGAGCGCGACCTTGCCGTCGCCGCCGGACGCATTCCGGGCAGCAACCATCAGACCATCCTTGCCGGCGATGATGTCACCCCTGCGGACGGTCGGATCGTCCTGGATCGCGATCTGGGCAAGACCGAACTGGTCCTTGCCGTTGCAGGTACAGCCCGCCACGATCTCGGTGCGATATTTGAACGCGTTCGGCAATTCGGAGTAAGGCTTGCCTCCCGACGTACGGGCATTTTCGATCGCCGATCCGTACACAACCTGCGTCGCGCTCGCCGGACAGAAGCTGCTGCAAGTCTCGCTCTTGGCAGCGCCACCGGTCGCGGAAATCGGGAAGTAGCGCCCGTCACAGCTACGAACGCAGAACGCCTGCCCGCTGCCGGAAGAGTAGCTGCGCTGGCTGGGGCGGGACACCCGCTCACGCTCGCGAACATAACCGTCTTCGGCGAACGGCAGCGCGGGCATCCGAGGATGATAGGCGCCACGCGGCGCATGGAAGCCCCCGAACAGGCTCTGGAAGAAATCCTGGGCCTGCGCCGGTGAGGCGATCACGACGGCCGCCACCGCCGCAGTACAGGCCAAGATCCGGCCTGGGGTGAGCTTGCTCATGACGTTTTCCCGACTGTTACGGCTTAGTCGATCGACGAGATCGAAATGTTCATGGCCTGCCGGGCCGGGCGG
>NZ_QPFS01000066.1:0-27452 GCF_010906995.1 Rhodopseudomonas sp. WA056
GCTGCCACGTAGGCGCCGCAGCAGGCGGCGATTGACAGGTACGACGACGGCGGGGTGAGATGCGGTGCACAAAGTCTGAGTTGATCGGCCCAGCTCCAGGGCCCCGCCTCTGCAGGTCCGGCATCGCATGAAGGTCCGTCTCGGCTTGCTCGTGCTCATGCTCGCCGCGATCGTCGCGGCGCCGCATTCCCATGCCGCAGATAGGTCGGCGCCACGGGTCGCGCTGGTGATCGGCAACAGTAAATATCCCGATGCCGACAAGCCGCTCAGTCAGGCGGTCAGCGATGCCCGCGAACTCGCCGACGACCTGAAGCGCGCCGGCTTCGATGCAGAACTCGGCGAGGACCTGAGCGGCGATGCGATGCGCCGCGCGTTCGACCGGCTGTATCAGCGGACCAAACCAGGCGCAGCCGCGCTGGTGTTCTTCAGCGGCTTCGGCATCCAGTCGGGGCGGCAGAGCTACCTGATCCCGGTCGATGCGCAGATCTGGACCGAGCCTGACGTCAGGCGAGACGGCATCGCGCTCGAGACCGTTCTCAATGAGCTGAACAGTCGTGGCGCATCGGTCAAGATTGCCCTGGTCGACGCTTCGCGCCGCAATCCGTTCGAGCGACGCTTTCGCAGTTTCTCCGCCGGCCTCGCACCGGTGATCGCGCCGAACGGCTCGCTGGTGATGTACGCCGCCGCATTGAGCGCCGTCGTCACAGATAATACGCGCACGCGCAGCCCATTCGCCGATGCTTTGCGCGACGAGATCCGCGCACCCGGCATATCCGCCGAGGAGGCACTCAATCGCACCCGGACCGCCGTCACCCGTGCCTCGGGCGGCGAGCAGGTACCGTGGATCTCATCCTCTCTGGCCGAGGACTTCGTCTTCGTCCCCGGGGCCGAGGCGGACAAGCCGATCGCTGCTCCCGGGCCGGCGAAACCAGCCGCCGCCGCTCCTGCGGAGATCGCAAAACCGGCGACAGCGCCGCCCGAAACCAAGCCACCGGAGGCCGCGGCAGCGAAGCCGGCGGGTGGCCGCGACGACGACAGACTGGCGCTGGCGCTCGCCGGCGATCCCACGGTGAAATCGCTGAGCGCTCAGATTGCGGACAAGCCGTCCGACGGCAATGCGTATTACCGGCGCGGTCAGGTCTATGCCAGCAAGGGCGCGTATCGGACCGCGATCAAGGACTTCGACGAAGCGATCCGCCTGAACGCCAAGGACGTCGAAGCCTACAACAATCGCTGCTGGGTTCGCACCGTCATCGGCGAACTGGAGTCCGCGCTGCCTGACTGCGACCAGGCGCTACAGCTCCGCCCCAATTTCGTCGATGCGCTCGACAGCCGCGGTCTGCTGCACCTGAAGAGCGGCCGCGACCAGGCGGCGATCGCCGACTTCGACGCCGCGCTCAAGATCAATCCGCGGCTGACTTCGTCGCTGTACGGCCGCGGACTGGCGCGCAAACGGATCGGGCTGGGCTCCGAGGGCGAGATCGACCTGACCACCGCCAGAAAGCTCGATCCGAACATCGGCAAGGAGTTCGCCGGCTACGGCGTGCAATAGGCGCGACGGTCACGCCGCGCCGCGTTGAACCTGCCGCCGCGATGGCGCGACGATCAGAACGACGAGGCGATGCCGATCCTTCGCCAGCAAAGCGGTCGCCCAATCGCAGGAGAACGAACGATGACCTGGATGCCCGCAGCCCAACACCGCGCCATGCTCGGCGCCCTCATCCTCGGCCTCAGCGCAGTCCTCCCGTTCGTCGCCGCATCGGCCGGTGAGGTCACATCCGACCAGATCGTGCGGGCGCTGACGCCGAACAAGCCGCTGACCCGCGGCCTGTCGGCCGCACAGCCGGCCGCCACGAGCCCCGACCCAATTCAGGCCAAGTTCGTCGATGGCCTGCGCAACCGGCCGACCCGGTCACTGTCGTCCGCTGAACGTACCCAGATCGCCGAGATCACCAAGGACAAGCCGAATATCGACCTCGAAATCACCTTCGAATACAACTCCGCCAATATCAGCCGTCAGGCGGCACCGGCAGTCGAAGCGCTCGGCAAGGCGCTGTCCAGTCCCGATCTCAAAGGAGCGACCTTCGTGGTCGCCGGCCATACCGACAGCGTCGGTGGCGAAGGCTTCAATCAGGAGCTGTCGGAACGCCGCGCCGATACCATCAAGCGGGTACTGGTCGAAAAGTACGGCATTGCGGGCGCCGACCTCGTCACCGTCGGTTACGGCGAGAGCCGGCTGAAAGATCCGGCGCACCCCGATAGCGGCGTCAATCGCCGGGTGCAGGTGGTCAACATGTCGGACCAGAGCGCTTCTGCCAAATGATCGGCATTCCAACCGATACCGGCTATGCTTCGAAGGCGTTCCGCTCCGCGGGACGCCTTCGCTGTTTTGTCACTATTGGGCGGTGTATAGAATCCCCCGGCGCGCGCGAGCGCGAGAACCGGCTGACGTCAGGCATTCGACAGTTCGGCGAGTACAGAGATGATCGATGCGTGGACCCGCCCGAACCTGTTGCCGGCACGCGCTGCGATCGTCGCCGGGCTGCTCTGCACCATGGTCACGATGGTCCGCGCGGATCAGGCCGCGACCAATGCAGGCGTTCAGGTCGTGGTGGCCAAAGCCGCCAACGCCTGCTTCTCCGACATGGTCCGGGTCACCGGCTTCGTGGTGCCACGCAGGGATGCGGTGGTGATCGCCGACAGCGACGGCCGCGTCACCGACGTGCTGGTGCGCGAGGGCGACATCGTCACCGACAATCAGGATCTGATCCGCGTCAGCGGACCCGGCGGCAGCAGGACGCTGAAGGCGCCGGCGGCCGGGCTGATCACCGAGGTGCGGACCGCCGCCGGCGCGCCGGCCTCGCCGCTGGCCGGACCGATGCTGCGGATCGCCGTCGGCAATGAACTCGAGATCGACGCCGAAGTGCCGAGCATTCACGCCCTCAAGGTCAGGCCCGGTGCCGCGGCGCGGATCAGCCGCGACGACGGCACCGAACTCACCGGCACGGTGCGGCTCGGCGCGCCGCAGATCGACCGCAAGACCCAGTTCGGTCAGGTGCGGATCGCGCTCGCCGCGTCGCCCGCGCTCAAGGTCGGGATGTTTGCCCGCATCACCATCGACGCGCGGCGGAGCTGCGGCGTCGCGATCCCGCGGTCGGCGATCGACCATTCCACCGTACAGGTGGTGACGGACAACGTCGTCGAAACCCGCTCGGTCAAGGTCGGGCTGACTTCCGATAGCGCGATCGAGATCGTCGAAGGTGTGCGCGAGGGTGAAATCGTGGTGGCCGACGCCGGCACCTCGCTGCAGGACGGCGACCGCGTCAAGCCGATATTCCCCGACGATTCCGAGCGATCGAAAGCGCGCTGATGGGCCTCAACGTTTCCTCCTGGTCGATCCGGCACCCGCTGCCCTCGATCGTGTTCTCGATCATCCTGCTGGCGCTGGGCTGGATCAGCTTCACCAAGCTGGCGGTGACGCGGCTACCGAGCGCCGACATCCCGGTGATTTCGGTGGCGGTGTCGCAGTTCGGCGCGGCGCCGGCCGAACTGGAAGCGCAGGTCACCAAGACCATCGAGGACGGCGTCTCTGGCGTCGAAGGCGTCCGCCACATCGCTTCCTCGATCACCGACGGGTTGTCGGTGACGACGATTCAGTTCGCGCTGGAAACCAACACCGACCGCGCGCTCAACGACGTCAAGGACGCGGTGACGCGGGTCCGCGCCAACCTGCCGCAGAACATCAACGAGCCGCTGATCCAGCGCGTCGACGTGATCGGCCTGCCGATCGTCACCTATGCGGCGATCTCGCCCGGCAAGACGCCGGAGCAGCTCTCCTGGTTCGTCGACGACGTGGTCAAACGTGCCCTGCAGGGCGTGCGCGGCGTCGCCCAGGTCGAGCGGATCGGCGGCGTCGAACGCGAGATCCTGGTATCGCTCGATCCCGACCGGCTGAGAGCGGCGGGATTGACCGCGCTCGACGTCTCGCGGCGGCTGCGCGGCACCAATGTCGATCTCGCCGGCGGCCGCGCGGAGATCGGCAACAACGATCAGGCGATCCGCACGCTGGCCGGGGCCCGGGCGCTGAACGACCTCGCCGGCACCATGATCAGTCTGAACGCCGGCGGCGAAGTGCGGCTCGACGACCTCGGCACCGTCACCGACACCATCGCGGCGCGGCGCACCTTCGCGCGCTTCAACGGCGAGCCGGTGGTGGCGCTCGGCATCAAGCGATCCAAGGGCGCCAGCGACGTGGTGGTGGCCGAAGCGGTGCAGAAGCGGATCGATGCGCTGGCCGCGCAATATCCCGATGTCGAATTGAAGCTGATCGACACTTCGGTCGACTACACCAAAGGCAATTACGAGGCGGCGATCTCGACCCTGTTCGAGGGCGCGATCCTCGCCGTGATCGTGGTGTTCCTGTTCCTGCGTGATTTCCGCGCCACCGTGATCGCGGCGATCTCGCTGCCGCTATCGATCTTCCCGGCGTTCTGGGCGATGGACATGCTGGGGTTCTCACTGAACCTGGTCAGCTTCCTCGCCATCACGCTGTCGACCGGCATCCTGGTCGACGACGCCATCGTCGAGATCGAAAACATCGTCCGCCACATGCGGATGGGCAAGTCGCCGTATCAGGCGGCGATCGAAGCCGCCGACGAGATCGGACTCGCGGTGATCGCGATCTCGCTGACCATTATCGCGATCTTCGCGCCGGCCAGCTTCATGTCCGGCATCGCCGGGCAGTTCTTCAAGCAGTTCGGCATCACGGTTTCGGTGCAGGTATTCTTCTCGCTACTGGCGGCGCGGTTCGTCACGCCGGTGCTGGCGGCGTATTTCCTCAAGGACCACCCGCACGTCGAAAAGCCGCCCGGCAAAATACTCCGGACCTATACGAGCATCGTCACCTGGTCGGTGCAGCACTACTACATCACGGTGCTGATCGGACTCGGCACCTTCGCCGCCTCGATCTGGAGCATTGTGCTGCTGCCGCAGGGCTTCCTGCCGGCGCAGGACACCGCGCGCTCGGTGCTGGCGATGCAACTGCCGCCCGGCACCCAGATCGGGACCACCGAGAAGACCACCGAGGCGATCGTCAAGCTGCTGCGCGAACGGCCCGAGGTCCGAAGCGTGTTCGTCGACGGCGGCCGGGTGCCGCCCGGCGTGCAGGAAGTCCGCCGCGCTTCGCTCATCATCAACTACACCCCGAAGAGCGATCGCTCGATTACCCAGCGTGAGCTCGAGCATGAAATCAGCAAGCAGCTCGATCAGGTGCCGGACATTCGCTACTGGTTCCTCGACGAGAACGGCCTGCGGGCGATCGCGCTGGTGGTGACCGGAAACGACAGCGCCGTGGTCGACAACGTCGCCCAGGAGCTGGCTTCGCAGATGAAGCGGATTCCGCTGATCTCCAACGTCATTTCGGAGACTGCGCTGGACCGGCCGGAGCTGCGGATCCGGCCCCGCGCCGATCTCGCCGCCCGGCTCGGCGTTTCGACCGAGAGCCTGTCCGAGACCATTCGCGTTGCCACCATCGGCGACGTCGGCCCGGCGCTCGCCAAGTTCGACGCCGGCGACCGCCTGGTGCCGATCCGGGTGCAACTCGAAGAATCCGCGCGCGGCGAACTCGCCACCCTCGAACAACTTCAAGTCCCGATCTACGGCGGTCGCGGCGCGGTGCCGCTGTCGGTGGTCGCCGACGTCAAATTCGATCAGGGTCCGACCAGCATCAATCGTTACGACCGGCTGCGCCAGGCAACGGTGGCGGCCGATCTGGTCGGCAATTCGGCGCTCGGCGACGCCACCAAGCAGATCAACGAGCTGCCGGTGATGAAGTCGCTGCCGAAGGGCGTGAAGGTCAGCCCCTCGGGCGATGCCGAAAACCTCGCCGAACTGTCGGACGGCTTCGCCACTGCGATCAGCGGCGGCCTGATGATGGTGTATGCGGTGCTGGTGCTGCTGTTCGGCACCTTTCTGCAGCCGATCACCATCCTGTTCTCGCTGCCGCTGTCGATCGGCGGCGCGATCGCCGCGCTGCTGCTGGCCGGCAAGCAGCTCACCACGCCGGTCTGGATCGGCATCCTGATGCTGATGGGCATCGTCACCAAGAATGCCATCATGCTGATCGAATTCGCCATGGAGGCGATGCGTGACGGCAAGAGCCGCGACGCCGCGATCATCGACGCCGGCCAGAAGCGCGCCCGCCCGATCGTGATGACCACGATCGCGATGGTGGCCGGCATGACGCCGAGCGCGCTGGCGTTCGGAGCCGGCGGCGAGTTCCGCTCGCCGATGGCGCTGGCGGTGATCGGCGGCCTGATTTTCTCCACGGTGTTGTCGCTGATCTTCGTGCCGGCGGTGTTCATGATGATGGACGACGTCGGCCGTGGCTTCTGGGCCGTGGGCAAGAAGCTGCTGAGCGGCAGCGCCCGCGAGGCGGCCGAGGCGGCGCCCGCACCATCCGCCGGTACGGAGCCCACGCCGCCCGCCGACAAGCCGTCATTCCGGCGCGAATGACATTGTGGCCGCAGGACCAGATGGGTTCGCCGCATGAGTGAGGAGCCGAGATGAAGCCGATCAGGATCGCAGGCGCCATTGCGGCCCTGCTCGTCGTCGCGGCCGCGCTGCTGATCGCGATCGGGATTCCGGCCGGTGCACTGACCACAGCAATCCAGAGTCGGATCGAGCGCGACACCGGCTACCGGGTCACGATCGCCGGGACCGGGACGGTGCGGCTGTTCCCCGCAGTGGCGCTCACTCTGCACGATGTGACCGCGGAAACGCCGGACGGCGGCCCAGCGGATCCGAGGCTGAAGATCGCCACCGTCCGCGCCGAATTGCCGCTGACCAGCCTGGTATCCGCGACGCCGCGCATCACCGAACTGACGCTGATCAGTCCCGAGCTCCACCTGCCGCTGCTGCGCCGGCGCGGCGACGCGGCAGCCACGCCTGCGTCCGCGCGCAAGGCCGACGCCGGGCTGGCCGAGATCGAACGCATCGTCATCCAGGACGGCGCGGTGGTGATGACCAGCGCCGCCGATCGCATCGAGCGACGGATCGGCGGCATTCAGGCCGACGTCGAGCGCGACGACGCCAGAGGTCCGATTACCGCAAGCGGCTCGGCGGCGCTGGGCCGGTCGCCGCTGTCGTTCGAACTGACCGCGACGCCGCCATCCGACGAGCGGCAGCCGATATTGGTCGACGTCACGCTCGACGCACCGGGGCTGCTGACGTCGCGGCTGAGAGCGAGAGCGGAGGCCAGGCTGCGCGACGCCACGCTGTCGATCAACGGCATCAGCGGCAAACTCGGCGACGCCCCATTCAACGGCTGGGCGGCGGTCGACGTTGCCGGCAAGCCGCGGGTGAAGCTCGATCTAGATTTCCGGCGTCTCGATCTCGTCGCCATCACCCGCTCCGTCCCGCCGGGCGCACCGTGGAGCGAGGCGCCGCTCGACTTCGTCGGCTTGAACTACGTCGATGCAGAGATCCGGCTGTCCGCCGCCGAGCTGAACATCGGCCCGGCGCGGATCGCGCCGGCGTCCGCCGACGCCGGGCTGGCCAGCGGCGTGCTGTCGGTGCGGGCGAGCCGTCTCGGCGCCTATGGCGGCGAAGCGACCGGGACGCTGACGATCGACGCATCCAACACGGAGCCGTCGTTCAATCTGCGATGCGACATCGATGGTGTTCAGGCCCTACCGCTGCTCGACGGGCTGACCGATTTCGACCGGCTCGACGGCAAGATGCAGGCGAAGCTGGCGCTGCGCAGCAGCGGCGGCAGCGCCCGCGCGATCGCATCCGGCCTGAACGGCAGCGCCGCGATCGGACTCCGCGACGGCGCGATCCGCGGCATCGACATCACCCGCATGATCCGCAACCTGACCGCGCACCCGCAGGACGGCTGGCAGACCGCTCCCACCGACGCCACCGATCTGAGCGAGTTCGCGGCTTCGTTCCGGATCGTGCAAGGTCAGGCCGTGACCTCCGACCTCCAGTTCGCCGGACCGCTGGTGCGGATGACCGGCGCGGGCAACATCGACCTGCCGGCCAAGACGCTGGCACTCGCGGCCGAACCGAAACTGGTGCTGACGGCCCCAGGTCAGAACAGCTTGACGCGAGGCGCCGGCGGACCGGGCGCGGAACCGATCGGCTTCGGTGTCCCGGTGAAGATCGAAGGGCCTTGGGCGGCGCCGCGAATCTTCCCCGACATCGCCGGAATGCTCGACGATCCGGACGCCGCGTACCAGCGCCTGCGCCGGATCGGCAGTGGTCTGTTCGGTCTGCTCGGGAGCAGCCCACCCAATCATGGCGCCGCAGACGCAACCGATCCTCACGGCGACGACCCCGGCGCCGCCGCGAATGCGATCATCAAGCAATTGTTCGGACGGTGACGATCCGATGCAGCAGACAGCAGATACATCATACGGGGATCGAAATACGGGGATCGGATCGGCGCGCCGTGCCCGTGAGCGCTCGCGGTCTGGACGAGGAGCGACAATGACGGCGAGCCTCGCTCTGCCCCGGCACGACCGACAACGGCCGCGCTTCGCAACAGCGCTCCTGATGCTGGCGGCGGCCTGCGGGCAGGTGCAGCCGGCCGTTGCTCAGCAGAGCGAGGTCGGCGCCCAGGCCGTGACGGTGCTGGTGGCCGCCAAGGCCTGCTTTCCGGCCATCGTCGAAGTCTCCGGCTTCCTGATCCCGCGCGACGAAGTCTCGGTGCGCCCGGACCGGCCGAACGCCAAGGTCACGGACGTCCTGAAAGACGCCGGCGAGACCGTAACCCAGGGCCAGACACTGGCCAGGCTGGAGGGCGGCAGCGCCGTGCAGGCGCCGGTCGCCGGGCTGGTGTCGGCGTCGACCGCCATGATCGGTGCGCCGGCGTCGTCGAAGGGCGAAGCGCTGTTCACCATCGTCACCCGGGGTGAGTTCGACCTGGTCGGCCAGGTGCCGACCCGCGACATGCCGCGCCTCGCGGCCGGACAGGCCGCGACCGTCAAGGTGGTCGGCGACGCCAACGAGATGCAGGGCAAGGTGCGCCGCGTTTCCGCAACGGTGGAGCCGAAGACCCAGCTCGGCAACGTGTTCGTCGGCATCGGTTCGGACAGGCGTCTGCTCGCCAACGCATCCGGCCGTGCCGCCATCAAGACCGGTGAGAGCTGCGGCATTTCGGTGCCGCTCACCGCAGTGATCTACGACCCTGTCGGCACCGTCGTGCAGGTCGTCCGGCGTCAAACCGTCGAAACCCGACGGGTCGAGATCGGGCTGATGGCGGGTGGCAATGTCGAGATCCGCGACGGCCTGAAGGAAGGCGATATCGTGGTGGAGCGTGCTGGCGCCCAGCTTCGCGAAGGCGACGCGGTGCGGCCGGTCCTGACCTCCGGCGCTTCGACCAAATAGCAGCCGAAGCGCCCTCGGCGATCGGACGCCCCGACGATCAGCCGCGGGCGCTGTGCGGTCCAGCCACCCGCGCCAGCGACAGGCGCTCCCGATGCGTCCCCTCCTTGTCGGCGAAGACCGCGTAGTACAACGCGTAGGCCCAGCCGATCCCGGTCCAGCCGAGCAACAGATTGCCGGCATACAGTCCCCATTTGTATTCGACGTTACGCGCAAACGCGATCAGCATCGGCGCGCAATACAGCACAGCGGCAACCAGATACATCGACCAGACGATCACCTGCATATTGGCGTCGTAGGGCAGCCCAGCCAGTCCGGACATGTCTTTCCTCCATGAGACTTGATGTGGGAAATGGCACTGTCTTTCCCTTTGGAGCTGACGAGCAAACTCACGGCGCCGTTCGAGCGGCGACCCGACGAGGGATTATCGTTGCGTGAACTGTGCGAAAGACGCGGCGCAACAAACTTTGTTTGAAATCAAGAGTGCAACGCGAAAGGCCGCGTCATTTCAACGCGGCAAGCAATGTTCATGCGCGATCCGCGCCAATAATAGGTAACGGCGCGCCGCTGACGATCAGTATCGTGAATAGCGCGCTGACGCCTGGAAACGATACATCCTAACCGACGCGCAACTACGCGCTGCGCGCCAGCGCGCCGTCGATCATCGCCACCGCATTGCCGACGCCGTAGACGGCCACGAACGAACCGAACCGCGGCCCCTTCTCCTGGCCGAGCAGCACCTGGTACAGCATGTTGAACCAGTCGAGCGACACGCCCGGCTTGCCGTCCTTGGCGGCCTTCTTGTGATCGAGGAACGGCTCGCGGCGGCCGATCTCGTAGACGACGTCCTGGATCGCCTCGGCGGTGGCGTCCGCCGGCAGTTGCGACAGCGCATCGCGCAGGTCCTGCAGCGCCGCGCGCTCCTGATCGGTCGGATCGCGGAACACTTTGGTCGGGGCGACGAAGTCGCGATAGTAGTTGATCGCGTAACCAACCATCGCGTCGAGCTTGGGATGCGTTTCGGGGGTGACGCCCGGCCGGTAGCGGCCGATGAAGCCCCACAGCGTCTCGGCGTTCTCGGCATTGGACGACGATACCAGCGTCAGCAGAAGCTGGAACGTCACCGGCATGTCGGCCTTCGGCGGCTGGCCGGAATGGATGTGCCAGACTGGGTTGGCGAGCCGCTGCTTCAGATCCTGCCGCGCGTAGCCATCGAGGAACTGCTGATAGTCGTCGACATTGCGCGGGATCACGTCGAAATACAGCCGCTTCGCCGCCTTCGGCTCGCGGTACATGAACAGCGACAGCGATTCCGGCGAGGCGTAGCGCAACCACTCCTCGATCGTCAGACCGTTGCCCTTCGACTTCGAGATCTTCTGCCCCTTATCGTCGAGGAACAGCTCGTAGTTGAAGCCTTCCGGCGGCGTGCCGCCGATCGCCTGGGCGATCTTGCCTGAGAGCTTGACCGAGTCGATCAGATCCTTGCCGGCCATTTCGTAGTCGACGCCGAGCGCGGTCCAGCGCATCGCCCAGTCCGGCTTCCATTGCAGCTTGCAATGCCCGCCGGTGACCGGAACGGTGACGCGCTCGCTGGTTTCCGGATCGTCGTACGACACCGTGCCGGCCTTGACATCATGCTCGACGATCGGCACCTGCAGCACGATCCCGGTGCGCGGGCAGACGGGGAGGAACGGCGAGTAGCTGGCGGCGCGCTCCTCGCGCAGGCTCGGCAGCATGATCGCCATCACCTTGTCGAGCCGCTCCAGCACCTTAAGCAGCGTCGCGTCGAACCGGCCGGACTTGTAGTAGTCGGTTGCCGAGGCGAATTCGTAGTCGAATCCGAAAGTGTCGAGAAAGGCGCGCAGCCGCGCATTGTTGTGGGCGCCGAACGAATCGTGGGTGCCGAACGGATCCGGCACGCTGGTCAGCGACTTGCCGAGATTCTTCTCCAGCAGCTCCTTGTTCGGCACGTTGTCCGGCACCTTGCGCAGACCGTCCATGTCGTCCGAGAACGCCAGCAGCTTGGTCTTGATCTTGTCGTCGGTCAGCACCCGGAAGGCGTGGCGGACCATCGTGGTGCGCGCGACCTCGCCGAAGGTGCCGATGTGCGGCAGGCCCGACGGTCCGTAGCCGGTCTCGAACAGCACCTCGTCCTTCGGATGCTTTTTCAGCCGGTTCACCAGCGCGCGCGCCTGCTCGAACGGCCAGGCGTTGGATTGTTCGGCGAGGGTGCGCAGCTCGGAAGCGCTCGGAAGGTCGATCGTGGTCATTCGGGTCTCCAGCCGCCTTTGAAGGCGGGTCTTTCAAAACGGGCTGACGGAAAAATACCGCAACCAAAGATCGGTGTACTGGCCCTTGTCCCAAACCCGGAACAGCGCCCAATTCAGCGCCTGGCGCAACGTGTCGTTGCCCTTGCGCACAGCGATGCCGACGCCTTCGCCGAAATAGCGGCTTTCCAGAAACGGCGCGCCGGCGAATGCGCAACAATTCTCCGAATCGGTGCCGTTGATCCAGAACGCCAGCGAAATCGCATCGCCGAAGATGAAGTCGACTTCGCCGCGTTTCAGCGCCGCGCGCAGCGCCTCGGCATTCGGATAGGAATGCAGCTCGGCGTCGGTGAACATCGCCTTCAGATAGGCTTCGTGCGCCGAGCCCGCGACCGCACCGATCTTGCGACCCTCGAGATATTCGGGGCGCATCTCCGGAATCACCGCGTCCTTGCGCGCGACGAACCGGGCCGGCGTGCGATAATACGGATCGGTGAAATCCAGCTTGGTTCGGGTCTGCGGCGTCACCGCCAGCGACGCGATGATTGCATCGCCGCGGTTGCTGGAAAGCGCGTCCAGCAGGGTCTCGAACTTGCGCATCTGCACCGTGCAGGTGACCTTGATCTCCTCGCACAACGCGCGCGCCAGATCGACGTTAAACCCCGCCGGATTGCCGTCGGCCCCGGTGAAGTTGAACGGCGGGTAGTCGACCTCGGTGAGGAACCGGATCATGGTCAGGCGCGACATGTCCGGCCGCTCCGGCCGCCGGCGCGGATCCCAGAACCCCGGCACCGCATGGGCGGTGGCGTCGGCAACCGCCTTCGCCTCCGGACTGGTCTGGGCGGCACGCGCAGGCATCGGCGCCAGCAACGCGATCGTCACGGCATACGCCAGCGCCGCAAGGCGCGTGCGCGATGCGGCGAGTCGACTATTGCCGAAAAAAACAATCTGTGGTTGCATAATCAAGGGTTCCGCACCGGCGGTCTTATAGACCATCCGACGCGGGAGGCGAGTGTCGTTTGCGTAAGGGCGTGCCATGGTCGTGACCGACCGCGCCGGACTGCACGATACGATGACGGGGCGGCGCGGCGATGATGGGGCGACTCCGTCATGGCCCGAACGGCTCCGCTTCCCGGTGGCCCGGCCGACCGGATTCAGCGGGCATGATGATGATCCCGGCAATGATTGCGGCGGTGATCACCGCGATGATCGCGGCGGCGGCCCGACCGACAGCGTCGGCTCGCGGGACGATACGACGCCGGAACTGGACTGCCTGCGCCACGTGCTGGCGCCTGCGCTGCTGCAAGCGGCGGCGCGGCGCGGATACGATCTCCAGATCGGTGCCGATCGCGTTCTGATCCACCACGGGCTGATCGACGAGGGATCGTATCTGCGGCATTTGTCCCACGCGCTCAGCCTCGATATCGAGGAGTTCGACGAGCGCCGCCGCGCCGACTGCCCGCTGAGCGACGCACAGATCCCCGCCGCGGCGGCCGCCGGGATCACTCCGCTGCGCCTGAACGGCGATCTGGTTTGGGTGCTGGCTCCGCAGCGCCTGACGAGCCGCGGACTGTGCCTGCTGCTGGCGAGGTTTCCGGAAACGCGGCCGAGGCTGCGACTATCCTCGGCCATCGCCCAACAGAACTTCCTCGCCAAGTACGGCGCATCGGCACTGACTGAAACCTCTTGTGCCGAATTGCAGCGACGGTTTCCGGCCCTGTCGGCAGCGCCGCCGCACGCTCCGCTGTGGCGGCAGCGCCTGCAACGCGGCGGCTGCGTGGCCGCCGTGATGGTACTGCCGCTGTGCCTGGACCCGGAGGTCACCACGGCTTTTCTGGCAATCTGGTTCATCGGCTTCGCCGGCCTGCGGCTGCTGGCCAGCCTGTGGCCGCGTCGGGCTCCGCCGATCTCCGTGCGGCGCCCCGACGCCGACCTGCCGGTCTACACCGTGGTGGCGGCGCTGTATCGCGAGGCCGACTCGGTCGGACCGCTGGTCGAGGCACTCGAAGCGCTCGACTATCCGCCCGAAAAGCTCGATCTGATTCTGGTGATCGAGCCCGACGACCTTTTCACTCGTGCGGCTCTGGCACGGCTGAAGCCGCGCCCACACCTGCGGGTGCTGATCGCGCCTGCGGTCGCGCCAAAGACCAAACCCAAGGCTCTCAACTATGCGCTGGCGTTCGCGCGCGGCAGCTTCATCGCAGTGTTCGACGCCGAGGACCGACCGGACCCGGGTCAGTTGCGTGCGGCACTCGCAGCGTTCGACGGCGCCGGCCGCGAGACCGCCTGCGTTCAGGCCAGCCTGTGCATCGACAATCTAACCCACAGTTGGCTGTCGCGCACCTTTCTGGCCGAATATGCCGGCCAGTTCGATCTGTTTCTGCCCGGCCTCGCCGCGCTCGGCCTGCCGCTGCCGCTCGGAGGTTCCTCGAATCATTTCCGCACCGACGTGCTGCGGGCCATCGGTGCCTGGGATCCGCACAATGTTACTGAAGACGCCGATCTGGGATTCCGGCTCGCCCGGCTCGGTTATCGCTGTGGCACCTTCGCATCGACCACATATGAAGAGGCGCCGCTCACGTTCGGCAATTGGCTTCGGCAGCGCTCGCGCTGGATGAAGGGCTGGATCCAGACCTGGGAGGTGCACATGCGCCACCCCCTGCGGCTGTGGCGCGAGACCGGCATCGGCGGCGTCCTCGCCCTCAATCTGCTGCTCGGCGGCAACGTGCTGTCGGCGCTGGCCTATCCGCTGCTCCTGATGATCGCGCTGATGTCCGCGGCAGATTGGGCGGATTCGTCGCCGAACTGGCTGGCAGCGGACACGCCCACGGCCTTGCACTGGCTCGCAATCTCGTCGGGCGTCGCATCGACCATCGTGGTCGGCCTGCTCGGTCTGGTGCGTCGGCGGCAATGGCGGCATGCCGGCGTGCTGATGTTGACGCCGCTGTACTGGCTGTGCCTGTCGATCGCCGCCTGGCGGGCGCTCGCGCACTACGTCTGGTGTCCATACCGATGGGACAAGACCCAACATGGCGTCGCCAGCCGTCCGCACCCACTGGCACCGAAGGCATCTGCCTGGCGGCGTCGATGGCGGCGTTCAGAGGCCGCTACAGATACCGCTTCAGATCGGCCGCAGCCTCCTCGGGCTTGCGCTTGATGTTGAAGGGCGCGACGAAATTGCCGGACTTGTCCATCAGATAGATCAGCGCGGTGTGATCCATCGTGTAATCGCCGTCCTTGAGCGGAACTTTCTTGGCATAGACCCGATAGCCCTTTTCGATCTTCTCGGTGGCCTCCGGCGTTCCGACCAGCCCCTTCAGATGCGGATCGAAACTCGACAGATAGTCCTTCATCGATTGTGGCGTGTCGCGCTCGGGATCGACCGAGACGAAATAGGCGTTGATTCGATCGGCGTCGCTGCCCATCGCAGCGAGTACCTGCGACAGTTCAAACAACGAGGTCGGACAGACGTCGGGGCAGCGGGTGAAACCGAAGAAGATCAGCGTCGGCTTACCCTTCATGCTCTGTTCGGTGACGATCTGGCCGTTGTGATCGGTAAGCCGGAATGGGCCGCCGATCGTCGCCGGCGCCGAAATCTTCTGCAAGCCACCGAGCAGCCACAGCACGACCACGAGACCGACGATCAGGCTGCCGGCGAAGGCGGCGACGATCACGAGCGGACGGATGGATTTGGCTTGTGCAGGCATCGGCAGTGTCCTTCCGAACTCGGACCGGCCGAGGTGGCGGCGTGCCTGCCTGGCCGGAGCGAGGTGCGGATCGAACCGCACTGCTGCCCCCAATAGAGCGCCCGGCAGCGGCGGGCAAGCCGCCGCCCCGCCGCGCAGATCACGTCATGCGGAGAACGAGCCGCCACGGCCGGAGGGGACGAGAAAGGGGCGTCGGCGCAGAGACGTCAGCGGCCGGCTTGCGCCTGCGCGTCCATGTAACAGGGGCGGTACATCGACATCAATTGCTTGCCGCGCAGGAAGATCATGTGGCGCGTCAGGCCGCCCCGCTTCGAGATCCAACGGCGGATGTTGATCGGATACATCGTGTACAGCATCTGCGTCGCCTCGGCGTTGGTGACGGCGTTGCCGTTGGAGCCGAGATCCCATGCCGCGTGGAAACCGAGATTGGCCCGAGACGTCACGCAGATCTTATCGTGCGGGACCGCACCTAGCACGATGGTGCAGGCCGACGCGCAGAGCCCGTCGATCATGACGGTTTCGCCGGAGCTGCGCAGCGACTGGTATTTGTCGACATAGGTTCCGATTCGGCCACCACGATCGTCGGCGATTCGCACCATCGCCTGGCTCGACGCCACGCCGGCCAGCAGCAGCACGGCCGCGAGCATCCCCGTGAACAGTCTCATGGCTCCCCCACCGATCCCCGCCACGAACCCGCAGACCGCGCGACCTCGCAACAACGGCAGGGTGATTTCCGATCAGAGCTTTGTCCAGATCGACGGCGGACTCGGGGGCAGTTTCAGAGCGAGTGTTGCCCGCAGGATGCACTGAGGCTTCGCGAGGTCCCAAACTGAAACAGCGCAAGCCCGGGCATGGAACACGCCTCCCAAGGTTCCGTCTCGGCGTCGCGCGGCCTCGGAAGAGTCGTCGGTCCATCCAGCCCGAATCCGAATGAGCAGATCCGGGACCGGCCTGAACAGGTGACCGGCGGGGAAGGCAGCGCGCGGCCCCGACGTCCGCTCGATCCGATCCCGTCCCTGCCCGACGAGCCACCACCCGATTTGAGTTAGTAGCGCGGCGGAGCCCGACACTTGCGTCGAAGGGAGGCCAATTAGTTCACGGTCATGGAACCGTCATAATGGCTGTTGCGACGCTCTCCCGAAAACTAACCGTCCGACTTCGGACAACTACCGGAATTCCCGTATTGCGGGAGAATTTAAGGCAACCTTAGCACCAGGTGGTCCATGCTTAGTTCATTACGACAGGACGGTATTCGAATCCGGAGAGACTTCGGACGGAGCGGTCGACAGCCATCCGACAGCGCCGCGACGACACAGACCAAACGCCATACAGCGGCTCGCCGTTGGCCAGCCACCGCAACATCACAGATCATCGTTCTCCAACAATCGAACCCTCGGGATTCTCCATGTCTCTTCGTCTCGGTCTCACGCCCAAGATCAACTCGATCGCCCTGGTCGGCATCGCCGGCGTTCTCGCCTTCGGCGTGCTGTATATGGTCGGGACGTCCTCGCAGGATGCCGCCAACTTGATCGATGAACGCGCGCGCATGCTCGGCGACAGCAACGCGAAACTGCAGATCGCCCTGCTCGAGCAACGCCGCGCCGAGAAGAACTTCATGCTGCGCAAGGACGAGCAATATCTCGGGCTGTTTCAGCAGAGCGGGCGGGCCGCCGCCGACACGCTGGCCGACATGATCCGGCAGACCGAGGCGACCGGCCAGAGCGAGCTGACCCGGAGCTTGCGGGCGGTGCAGGCCGGGTTCGAGACGTATCAGCGCCAGTTCGGCACACTCGCCGATGCGACCGTGAAGCTCGGCCTCAAGGAAGACGTTGGTCTGGAGGGCAGCCTGCGGAGCTCGGTCCATGACGTCGAAAAGGCGATCGGCAGCTTCGACTCGCCGTCGCTGATGGTGACGATGCTGATGATGCGCCGGCACGAAAAGGACTTCATGCTTCGCCGCAACCCGAAATACGGCGACGAAATGAAGAAGCGCTCCGCCGAATTCACCAGGGAGCTCGCGGCCTCCGATCTGCCCGAGGCGGCCAAGGCAGAGATCGCCAGGAAGCTCGCCGCATATCAGCGCGACTTCTCGGCCTGGATGGAGGGCGCCCTCGCGCTGGATCGTGCCGAGAACGAAATGGTGAAGACCTATCGATCGCTGCAGCCGGCGCTCGACGACCTGTTCAGCACGGTGCGGCAGCAGGCCGAACGCGCCAAGACGATGGCGCTGACGGCGCGCCAGACGACCGAACACCGGATGCAGCTCGCGATCATCGCCATCATCCTGGCCGTGATGGTGCTCGGCATCTGGATCGCACGCTCGATAACCAAGCCGCTCAGCGGGCTGAACACTGGCATCCGCCGGCTCGGCGACGGCGAACTCGATCTGGTGTTGCCGGCCCTGCAGCGCAGCGACGAAATCGGCGACATGGCCCGCGCAGTGGAATCCTGCAAGCTGAAGGCACAGGAGCGTGCCGCAGCCGAGGCTGCAGCCCAGGCCGAACAGGACCGGCTGGCGGCGCAGCAGCGCAAGCGCGAGATGATCGCGCTGGCCGACCAGTTCGAAAGCGCGGTCGGCGAAATCGTCGAGACGGTGTCGTCGGCCTCGACCGAACTCGAAGCCTCGGCCACGACGCTGACCTCGACCGCCGACCACGCCCAGCAATTCACCAACCTGGTCGCCGCGGCCTCCGAAGAGGCGTCCACCAACGTGCAATCGGTCGCCTCGGCGAGCGAGGAAATGGCGTCGTCGGTCAACGAGATCAGTCGGCAGGTGCAAGAATCGGCCCGCATCGCCAGCGAGGCGGTCACCCAGGCCGAGGCCACCAATGAACGGGTCAGCCACTTGTCCGAAGCCGCAGCGCGGATTGGCGACGTCGTCGAACTGATCAACTCGATCGCCTCGCAGACCAACCTGCTGGCACTCAACGCCACCATCGAGGCGGCGCGCGCCGGCGAGGCCGGCCGCGGCTTCGCCGTGGTCGCGGCCGAGGTCAAGCAACTCGCCGAACAGACCGCCAAGGCCACCGAACAGATCAGTCAGCAGGTCGGCGGCATCCAGAGCGCAACCGATCAGTCCGCGACCGCGATCCGCCAGATCGGCGACACCATCGCGCGGATGTCGGAAATCGCCGCGACCATCGCATCCGCAGTGGAAGAACAGGGAGCCGCGACCCAGGAGATTTCGCGCAACGTGCATCACGCCGCCGAAGGCGCCCATCAGGTGTCGGTGAACATCGTCGAGGTCCAGCACGGCGCCACAGCCACCGGCTCCGCTTCGGCGCAAGTGCTCACGGCAGCGCAATCGCTGGCCCATGACAGCACCCGGCTGAAGGACGAGGTCGCCCGCTTCCTCCGAACGGTGCGAGCGGCGTAGTCGACGCCGCACTGCCGATTGATGACCAAGTGGTTACCACGCCGCGGCGTTAATGAACTTCGTAAAGGTTGATTCTGCTCGGTCGTTGACGGGCGTCGCGATTGCAACCAATCATCCGGCGATAGTCATTTCAGGCGCTGAGGAACGTCCATGTCTCGCTTGTCCGCCGCTTTACTCGCTTCCGCCGTCGTCGCCGGCGC
The DNA here is from genome assembly GCF_010906995.1 of Rhodopseudomonas sp. WA056. Lineage (NCBI taxonomy): Bacteria > Pseudomonadati > Pseudomonadota > Alphaproteobacteria > Hyphomicrobiales > Nitrobacteraceae > Rhodopseudomonas > Rhodopseudomonas sp. WA056. Next base: position 18,938 of record NZ_QPFS01000066.1, read on the forward strand.
GGCCGTCGCGCTGCCGACCGCCGCCTCCGCTTGCTACGGCTGCGCGCCCCCGCCGTGTTACGGCTGCTATCAGCAGCAATACGTAGCTCCGGAGTACCGCACCGTCGAGGAGACCGTGATGGTGGCGCCCGGCCGCGTCGTCGCTCATCGCGTCCCGCCGCAGTACCGCACCGTGATGGTGCCGAAGACCGTGATGGTGGCGCCCGGCGGTGTCGCCTACGAACGCATTCCGCCGCAATTCGCAACCCGCGAGCGGGTCGAGATGGTGTCGCCGGGCTACAGCTACTACGCGCCGGTGCGCCCGCGCTGCGGCGGCTGCGGCTGGTAACGGCTCGCGGTGATGTCGTAGCGACTAGCGCTACGCGCCGCGCCGAGTCGCGGCACTCGCAATCGCATTGTCGCGGCCGGGACAACGAGCCCCGGCCCTTGACGTGCGAGCCGGCCCGCCCGCTCTCTCAGCTTCGCCGGAACGGCAGCTTCGGTCCGTCGAGCCTGCGCAGCCCCGGCTCGCGCCGTTCCAGCCACCAGCCGTATTGCTTCGGCCAGTCGGCGAACGCCTCGTCGCCTTCGGTGAGTTCGAGCTGGGCGTGAAGCGCCCAATTCGGGTCGAACAGCGCCTCGCGGCCGATCGCGATCAGATCGGCCTGCCCCTGCTCGACGATATTCTCCGCCTGATCCGGATGGACGATCAGCCCGACCGCGATGGTCGGGATCTCGGCCTCGGTCCGGATGGTTTCGGCGAACGGCACCTGGAAGCCGTAGCCGCGGGGAATCCGGTTGGCGGTCGCCGATCCGAGTAGTCCGCCGGACGAACAATCGATGATGTCGGCGCCCCGCGCCTTGGCCTCGCGCGCGAACACCACCGAATCCTGCAGCTCGATGCCGCCTTCGACGCCGTCGACCGACGATACCCGCACCGCCAACGGCAGCGTGTCGGGCCAGGCGGCCCGCACCGTCTCGAGCACTTCCAGCGGAAACCGCATCCGCCCGGCGCGATCGCCGCCATAGGCGTCGGTGCGCTGGTTCGACAACGGCGACAGAAACGAGTGCAACAGGTAACCGTGGGCGCAATGCACTTCGAGCATCTCGAACCCAGCCTCGACCGCCCGCAGGGTCGCGCTGCGCCAGGCGTCGAGCAGATGATCGAGATCGCGATCGGTCAACTCCTGCGGCGTCAGCCAGCCGTCGTCCATCGGGATCGCGCTCGGCGCCACGATATCCCACGGCTGGTCACCGCGGGCGGCGTCCTCGGCGGTCAGAGCGGCGTTGCCGTACCACGGCCGCTGCATGCTCGCCTTGCGGCCAGCGTGGGCGAGTTGGATCGCCGGCACCGCACCGTTGTCGCGCAGGAAGGCGGCGATGCGCTCCAGCGGCCGAATCTGGTCGTCGTTCCACAACCCGAGATCGCCGTGGGTGATGCGGCCGTTGGCGGTGACCGCGGTGGCCTCGACCATCACGATCCCGGCGCCGCCCTGGGCGAATTTGCCCAGATGCACCAGATGCCAATCACTGGCCACCCCATCGACCGCGGAGTACTGGCACATCGGCGAGATCAGGATGCGGTTTTTCGCGGTGATGCCGCGCAGGGTGATCGGGCGAAACAGCGGCGGCAATGACATCAGGACTCCACAACGTTCCTCGAAAGACTTCTTCAGTCGGGCGGCTTCACGGCTCAGCGCCGGAACGTCCCGTTCGTTGGGATCGATTCTGACGATCCGGCAAGATCAGGTCAATTGCCGGTGGCCGCTGTGAAATCCCGCGCGTTTGGACTATCGTCGTGCCATGAGCTTGATCCGTCGCATTGTTTTGTCCCGCCGGGCTGTCCTGACGGTCGCCGTCGGCATTCTGACTGCACCGCTGGCTGCACCGGCTGTGGGTGCCGAGGGCTTGTATCCGAGCCGCCCGGTGCGGATCGTGCTGCCGTTCGCCGCCGGCGGCGTCGCCGACATCACCGCCAGGCTGATCGCCGATCGGCTCGGCACCAAGCTCGGCCAGCGGTTCTACGTCGAGAACCAGCCGGGCGCGGGCGGGATCGCCGCGGCACGCACGGTGATCTCGGCGCCGCCGGACGGCACGACGCTGGCGCTGCTGTCGAACGGCACGGCGATCAGCGTGTCGCTGTTCAAGAAGCTGCCGTTCGACCCGAACAAGGATTTCGTGCCGATTTCCACGCTGGGAACGTTTGATTTCCTGTTCGCCGTCCGCGCCGATTCAAAATTCAAGACGCTGGACGAGTTCATCAAGGCGGCGAAGCAGAAACCTGGCGCGCTCAATGTCGGCATCATCAACGCCGGCAGCACGCAAAATCTCGCCGCCGAGCTGTTCAAGACCGCAGCCGGTGCAGATTTCATGATCGTGCCGTATCGCGGAACTCCCGACGTGATGGTGTCGCTGCTGCAAGGCTCTGTCGACCTGACGATCGACAGCTATTCGGCACTCAAGGGCAACCTCGCCGACGGCAAGATCCGGGCGCTGGCGGCGACCGGACCGCTGCGCTCCAAGATCACGCCCGACATCGCAACGTTGCGTGAAAGCGGCATCGAGGCCAGCATCGAATCCTGGAACGGGCTGTTCGCGCCGGCCGGAACGCCGCCTGCAGTGATCAGCGCCTTGAATACCGCGCTCCAGGAAATCCTGGCCGAGCCGGCCCTGAAGAAGAAGCTGCTCGAGCTCGGCATCGACGCCAAGCCCTCGACGCCGGAGCAGCTCGCGGCACGGCTGCGCACCGATATCGACAAATGGCGCGTGGTGATCGAGCAGTCGGGGATCGAACGGCAATAGCGGCGGGGCCCGCAATCAGGCGATGAACCTCAAGCAGCTCGAATATTTCATGCACGTCGCGGAGCTGGGCTCGTTCAGCAAGGCCGCGATGGTGCTGGACGTCGCCCAGCCGGCGCTGAGCAGGCAGGTGCGCGGGCTGGAGACCGAGCTGCGCCAGCAACTGTTCTTGCGCAACGGCCGCGGCGTGGCGCTGACCGAAGCCGGGCGCAGGCTGTTCGACCATTCGGTCGCGATCATGCAGATGGTCGCCCACGCGCGCGAAGACCTTGGCGCCAGCCGCGACGCGCCGGTCGGCCGCGTCACCATCGGTCTGCCGCCGTCGATCGCCCGCCAACTCACGTTGCCCCTGATCGAGCATTTCAAACGCGCGCTGCCGGCGGCCCGGCTGGCGATCGTCGAGGGACTGTCGTCGCACATCATCGAATGGGTCACCACCGGCCGCGCCGATGTCGGTCTGGTCTACAATCCGGACGCCCAATCCGGCATCGAGATCACGCCCCTGCTGCAGGAACCGCTCGGGCTGGTCAGCTACGCGCCGGCCGGCAAGCGCCGCATTGCCGCGGCACCGCTTCCGTTCAAGGATCTGTCGAAATATCCGCTGATCGTCCCCGAACGGGTGCACGCGATGCGCCGGCTGCTGGAGAACGAGGCGGCGCTCGCAGGGGTCAAGCTCGACATAGCCTGGGAGGTGTCGAGCGTACCGTCGATCATCGAGCTGGTGTGCGCCGGGCACGGACACGCGGTGCTGACACGGAGCGGCGTCGCGGCCTCGCCGCGCGCGGCCGAACTGGTGATGCGTCCGCTGGTCGATCCGGCACCGGCAAGCGCGCTGTGCCTGGTGGTATCGGCGACGCGGCGGCCGACTCCGCTCGCGCAGCACGCCATGCGGGTGCTGACCGATCTGGTGCGGGCGCTGCCGACCTGATTTCGGCTCACGGTTTTCGGCGCGGACGCTTGCCATGCCGGAAGCCGATAGCTGTTATAGACCACCCGCCGTGGCGCCGGTCAGGCCGCCCGGCCAAAATAGCAACAACAATCCGGAAGGAAACGAATGCAAACCGCCATTCCCTGCCTGTTCATGCGCGGCGGGACCTCACGCGGCCCCTTCTTCAATGCAGCCGACCTGCCGAACGACATCGCCTCCCGCGACAAGGTGCTGCTCGCGGTGATGGGCTCGCCCGATCGCCGTCAGATCGACGGGCTCGGCGGCGCCCATCCGCTCACCAGCAAGGTCGGCATCGTTTCCAAAGGATCGAAGCCCGGCGTCGATCTCGATTTCCTTTTCGCACAGTTGCAGCCGGACAAAGACACGGTCGATACCACGCCGAACTGCGGCAACATGCTGGCCGCCGTCGTCCCATTCGCGCTCGAAACCGGCATGATCAAGCCGCAGGGAGACACCACCACGCTGCGGGTGCTGACGCTGAACACCGACATGCAGTGCGACATCACGGTGCAGACCCCGGACGGCCACGTCTCCTACGACGGTGATGCGCGGATCGACGGCGCGCCGGGCACCTCGGCGCCGATCAAGATCAACTTTCTCGATACCGCGGGCTCGGTCGCGCCGAGCTTGCTGCCGACCGGCAATGTCCGCGACGTCATCGACGGCGTCGAAGTGACCTGCATCGACAACGGCATGCCGCTGGTGATGTTTCGGGCCGAAGCGGTGGGCCGCACCGGCTATGAGGGCGTCGCCCAGCTCAACGCCGACACCGATCTCAAGGCGCGGCTGGAGAAGCTGCGGATCGCCTGCGGCCACGCGATGCAGCTCGGCGACGTCACGTCCAAGAACTATCCGAAGATGACGCTGATTTCGGCGCCGCGCGCCGGCGGCAGCATCTCGACCCGCAGCTTCATCCCGCACGTCTGCCACGACGCGATCGGCGTGCTCGCCGCCGTGACGGTGGCGACCGCCTGCGTGCTGAAAGGCAGCGTCACCGAAGGCATCGCGCAGGTACCCGACGGCAGCGTCAAGCAGATCTCGGTCGAGCATCCGACCGGCGAGTTCTCGGTCGAGATCGAGGTCGATCCGGACAATCCGCAAAACGTCACCCGCGCCGCCCTGCTGCGCACCGCACGTCTGATCATGCGCGGCGAAGCGATGGTGCCGGGCTCGGTGTGGGGCGGGACGCAGACCAGCGACGCAGCGCTGCGGCGCGCGGGGGGAAACCACGACGAAACTGGAACGCGTATCGATGCTCGCTGAGTTAGCGAGCGGGGCATAAACAACAGGCGTCATGCGCGGGCTTGACCCGCGCATCCATCTTCAGAAGAGCGATGGATTGCCGGGTCAAGCCCGGCAATGACGAAGAACAAGCAGTTAGGACACCCGATGATCATCGACATTCACGGCCACTACACCACCGCGCCGAAGGCGCTGGAGGATTGGCGCAACCGGCAGATCGCCGGCATCAAGGATCCGTCCGTGATGCCGAAAGTATCGGAGCTGAAGATTTCGGACGACGAGCTGCGCGCCTCGATCATAGACAACCAGCTCAAGAAGATGCAGGAGCGCGGCAGCGACCTGACGGTGTTCAGCCCGCGCGCCTCGTTCATGGCGCACCACATCGGCGACTTCAACGTGTCGTCGACCTGGGCGGCGATCTGCAACGAGCTGTGCTACCGCGTCTCGCAGTTGTTCCCGGACAATTTCATCGGCGCCGCGATGCTGCCGCAGTCGCCCGGCGTCGATCCGAAAACCTGCATCCCTGAGCTGGAGAAGTGCGTCAAGGACTACGGCTTCGTCGCCATCAACCTCAATCCCGATCCGTCGGGCGGCCACTGGACCTCGCCGCCGCTGACCGACCGGGTCTGGTATCCGATCTACGAGAAGATGGTCGAGCTGCAGATCCCGGCGATGATCCATGTCTCGACCAGTTGCAACGCCTGCTTCCACACCACCGGCGCGCATTATCTCAACGCCGACACCACCGCGTTCATGCAGTGCGTCGCCGGCGATCTGTTCAAGGATTTCCCGGACCTGAAATTCGTGATCCCGCATGGCGGCGGCGCGGTGCCGTATCACTGGGGCCGGTTCCGCGGTCTGGCGCAGGAGATGAAGAAGCCGCTGCTCGAGGACCATGTCCTCAACAACATCTTCTTCGACACCTGCGTGTACCACCAGCCGGGTATCGACCTGCTCAACACAGTGATTCCGGTCGAAAACGTGTTGTTCGCCTCGGAGATGATCGGCGCGGTGCGCGGCATCGATCCCAAAACCGGCTTCTACTACGACGACACCAAGCGCTACATCGAGGCGTCGACGATCCTGACGCCGGAAGAGAAGCAGCAGATCTACGAAGGCAACGCCCGCCGCGTCTATCCGCGACTCGATGCCGCGCTCAAGGCGAAGGGTAAATAACAATGACCGTGCGGATGAACGATCTCGGCATCGTCAAGCGCAACATCGCTCGCGCCGACAAGGCTGCGGTCGAAAAACTGTCGCGGTTCGGCGTCGCCACCGTGCACGAGGCGATGGGCCGCGTCGGCCTGATGGCGCCGTATATGCGGCCGATCTATCCCGGCGCGCATATCTGCGGCACATCTTGGTCGCCGAGGCGACGCCGAGTTGGTCGCTCGCCGGCGTGGCGGCGAAGCCGAGCGCGCCCAGCAGCGGCGCCCGTTCGGCCGCATGCGCGCCGCCGAGCAGCCGCGGCACCGCGTTCTCACCGAGATGAAATTTTCTGTGTGGTCGAAGGCGATCCACGCCAAGGGCACCGTCAAGGCGACGCTCGGCTCGGTCAACATCCCGGTGGTCGCCGCCGGCGCGCATATCACGCCCGGCGACGTGGTGATTGCCGATGACGACGGCGTCGTGGTGGTGCCCGCCGCGGTGGCGCAAATGGCGGCGGACGCCGCCGAAGCCCGCGAGGCCAACGAGGCCGACAAGCGCGCCAAGCTGGCGTCGGGCGTGCTCGGCCTCGACATGTACAAAATGCGCGAACCGCTGGAACAAGCCGGCCTGAAGTACATCGACTGATGAGCATCGATCCGAAACAGTGGCGCATCGGGATCGTCGGCTATGGCGAGGTCGGCAAGATTCTCGCCGAGGATCTGCGCGCCCAGGGCGTCAAGGTCGCGGCCTATGACGTCAAGCTCGCCGACGACCGCGGCGGGCCGCTGCGCGAGCATGCCAGCCGCCACGGCGTGACGCTGACGACGTCGCACGCCGATCTGGCGGCGCGCACCGACTTCCTGATCTCCGCCGTGACGGCGAGCCAAACGGTGGCGGTCGCTGAAGCCTGCGCGGCGGCGCTCAATCAAGGCACCTGGTTTCTCGACTTCAACTCGGCGTCGCCCGGCGCCAAGCAGCGCGCAGCGGCGCTGATCGACGGCGAACAGGGCCGCTATGTCGAAGGCGCAGTGATGACCTCGGTGCCGCCCTACCGGATCAAGGTGCCGCTGCTGCTCGGCGGCGCGCATGCGGCCGAACTGGCGCCGCTGCTGGGCGCGCTCGGCTTCGCCGCCACGCCGGCGAGCGACCAACTCGGCGTCGCCTCGGCGACCAAGATGTGCCGCAGCATCATGATCAAGGGGCTGGAGGCCATGGTGATCGAGAGCTTCACCACCGCCCGTGCCTACGGCGTCGAGGACGCGGTGATCGCTTCGCTTGCCGAGACGTTTCCGCAGATCGATTGGGAGAAGCAGGGCGCCTACTTCTTCCAGCGCGTCATCGAACACGGCCGCCGCCGCGCCGAGGAAGTCCGTGAAGTCGCCGAAACCGTGCGCGAGGCCGGCCTGACGCCGTGGTCGGCGCAGGGCACCGCAGAGCGGCAGGCCTGGGTGGCGGATCTGGCGGATGAAGGTCTGTTTGGTGCGCGCGGGGATAAGGCGTTCGCGCGAAGTAGCGACTGGCGGATCGAGGCTGATCGGATTCTGGCGAAGGCGAAGAACGCGACGAAGACGTAATTCCGCAGGATTTGCGGCGAAGCGGTCTTACTAATTAACCGAAGCGCTCGTGGTCCCCCTCCCCCTTGCGGGGAGGGTCGGCCGAGCGAAGCGGAGGCCGGGGTGGGGGTCCACGAGTCGCAGTGCTCGTGGACCCCCACCCCCGACCCCTCCCCGCAAGGGGGAGGGGAGATGAGAGGCCGAGGCTGAACACACAATGACTTCAACGAGCGCTCACTTGAATAGCGCTGACTCGAACCGACGCTTATTGAGACGAGTAACGGAATGAAATTCGAAAAGACCCCGGGATGGCTGGACTGGTACCAAGGCCCCTCGAAGCCGACCTTCAAGGTGCCGGCGGGCGCAGTGGACGCGCATTGCCATGTGTTCGGGCCGGGCGACGAGTTTCCGTTCGCGCCGGAGCGCAAATACACGCCGTGCGATGCGTCGAAGCAACAACTCTATGCGCTGCGCGACCATCTTGGCTTTTCCCGCAACGTCGTGGTGCAGGCGACCTGCCACGGCGCCGATAACCGGGCGATGGTCGACGCGTTGATCCATTCGAACGGCAAGGCCCGCGGTGTCGCGACGGTTCGCCGCAGCGCCACCGACGACGAATTGAAATCGATGCATGATGCTGGCGTGCGCGGCGTGCGCTTCAACTTCGTGAAAAGGCTGGTCGACTTCACCCCGAAGGACGAACTGATCGAGATCGCCGAGCGGATCAAGCAGTTCGGCTGGCATGTCGTGATCTATTTCGAGGCGGTCGACCTGCCGGAACTGTGGGACTTCTTCACCGCGCTGCCGACCACCGTGGTGGTCGACCACATGGGCCGGCCCGACG